>NZ_JAEHCH010000035.1:0-48502 GCF_016483245.1 Bacillus cereus group sp. N31
AGTTAAGCTCTCTAGCGCCGATGGTAGTTGGGACCTTGTCCCTGTGAGAGTAGGACGTCGCCAAGCAACTAAAACACAAGTCTTTTGACTTGTGTTTTTTTGTATTGTTAAACAGTGCATAAAAGAAGTAATGGTAATACAAACACGTTGCCCAAGAGTAAATCATATTATATAAGAGGTGGATGTATATTTTTCTGTAAATTGTTAAGGAATAGAGGTATCAAATATGTTTATTTAAATACAGGGAGGGAAGGTTATGAAATTACAAAGTGAAATTTGCATTGTTTGTGAGACAAAAAGAGAAGAAGGTATATATGTTTATAATAATTTGATATGTCATGAATGTGAAAAAGATATGGTGAGTACTGAGACAGATGATCCAAAATATATACATTATTTAAAACAGCTTCGGAAGTTAGAAGTATCATATTTATAAATAGGCATCTGCCTATTATTTTTTTTTGCCTTAATATCTGTATAATAGATACAGAATGAATAATAAGGAAGAGATAGATATGAATCAAAAGCGTATGCCTTTATATGAGGCGTTAATAGAGTTTAAAGAAAGAGAACCACTGTCCTTTCATGTTCCAGGTCATAAGAATGGTGTAAACTTCCCTCAGGAAGCCATTGGGGAGTTTAAAGATATACTATCCATTGATGTAACCGAACTAACAGGGTTAGACGATTTACATAGTCCGTTTGAATGTATAGATGAAGCACAAAAATTATTAGCTGATGTATATGGTGCGGAAAAAAGTTATTTTTTAATTAATGGTTCAACGGTCGGAAATCTAGCAATGATTTTATCTTGCTGCGGTGAGCGTGATATTGTCCTTGTACAAAGAAATTGTCATAAATCAATCATTAATGGATTAAAACTAGCAGGTGCGAATCCAATTTTTCTAGACCCATGGATTGATGAGGCATATAACGTACCAGTAGGAATTGGTGATGAAGTTATTAAAGGGGCAATTAAAAGATATCCTAATGCTAAAGCCCTCATTTTAACGCATCCTAATTATTATGGTATGGGGATAGATTTAGAAGCAAGTGTTGCTTATGCACATGCACATAAAATCCCTGTTTTAGTAGACGAAGCTCATGGAGCACACTTTTGCTTAGGGGAACCATTTCCAAAGTCAGCATTAGCATATGGTGCAGATATTGTGGTTCATTCTGCACATAAAACATTACCTGCGATGACAATGGGATCTTATTTACATATAAATAGTCATTTAGTGAATGAAGAAAGAGTTTCTGCTTATTTGAGTATGCTACAATCTAGTAGTCCGTCATATCCAATTATGGCTTCACTTGATATAGCGCGCTTTACACTAGCAAGTATAAAGGAAAAAGGTCATGATGAAATTGTCGAGTTTTTACGGAGATTTAAAAAAGGATTGTGTTCCATTTCGCAAATAGCTGTTTTACAATATCCGTTGCAAGATGATTTAAAGATTACTGTACAAACTCGTTGTCAGTTATCAGGATATGAATTACAGTCTGTATTTGAAAGGGCCGGAATATATACAGAAATGGCAGATCCATATAATGTCCTACTTATTTTACCTCTACAAGCAAAAGAGGAGTACATGAGGGCTATAGAGATAATTCGAGTTGCGTTGGAACATTATGAGGTGAAAGACAAGAACGAATCTATTCGTTATACTTATAAAAGAGAATCCTCTCCTTTACCGTATACATATAAACAATTAGAAGGATACAAAACAAAAGTAGTACCTATAGAAGAAGCGGTAGGGATGATAGCGGCGGAAATGATAATTCCATATCCGCCTGGAATTCCATTGATTATGTATGGAGAGAGAATTACTTCAGAACATAAAGAACAAATTATGTATTTAGAGAAAACAGGAGCTCGTTTTCAAGGTAGCACGAAAGATATGAAAGTGTATGATATAGAAAGTAGGTTTTAGGATGAAGGGATTATTTGTAACAATTGAGGGGCCAGAAGGTTCGGGTAAAACAACGTTAATTAAAAAATTATTACCATACTTTGAGCAAAAAGAACAAAAGGTAATGGCGACGAGAGAACCAGGTGGTATAGCAATTTCTGAAGATATTAGAACAATTCTACATAAACAAGAATATACGATGATGGAAGCACGTACAGAGGCGCTTCTTTATGCTGCTGCACGTAGACAGCATTTAGTAGAAAAAGTTATGCCAGCGCTTAATGAGAACTATCTTGTATTATGTGATCGTTTTATAGATAGCTCTTTAGCGTATCAAGGATATGCAAGAGGCTTAGGAATGGATAAAGTATTTGAAATAAATCGCTTCGCAACAGAAGACTGTATGCCTAGTGTAACAATTTACTTAGACATTGAACCAGAGATTGGTTTAGCTCGCATTGAAAAAGATGCGGGGCGCGAAGTGAATCGATTAGATATGGAAGATATCTCTTTCCATAAACGTGTACGTGAAGGGTATTTAGAAGTTGTAGAACGTTTTTCTGATCGTATTGTATTAGTAAATGCTGATCAACCAATGGAAAAACTTATAGAAGAAGTTGTTCAGATTATAGAAGATAAATTGTTATAATAGAAGGAAAGAATGAAATAAGTGAGGTATGCATTATGACGAAGACGTGGGAGCAGCTTTCTGCTATACAGCCCATCGGTGTAAAAATGTTGATGAATAGCATTGCAAAAGAGCGTATATCCCACGCTTACTTGTTAGAAGGAGGGAAAGGAACAGGGAAGTTTGCAACAGCGATTCAAATGGCAAAGAGTTTCCTCTGCTCTCAAAGGAATGAGGTAGAACCATGTCATGTATGTACAAATTGTAAACGAATTGACTCAGGTAACCACCCTAACCTACATATTGTAAAACCAGATGGATTATCTATTAAAAAGCAACAAATTCATGATTTACAGGAAGAATTTTCAAAAACAGGATTAGAGGCAAATAAAAAAGTTTATATTATCGAGCATGCAGATCGTATGACAGCAAATGCGGCAAATACACTATTGAAATTTCTAGAGGAGCCGAGTAGTGATACAACAGCTATTTTACTTACTGAACAAAGTCATCAAATTTTAAATACGATTTTATCTCGCTGTCAAGTTGTTACATTTAGACCGTTACCTACGGAGTCTTTAAGTAGAAGATTACAGGATGAAGGCATTACATCCTCTTTATCAACTCTAGCTGCACAGCTTACGAATAGTTTTGATGAAGCTTTAGCTTTATGTAATGATGAATGGTTTGCACAAGCACGAACTTTAGTGATAAAATTATGTGAAGCGCTCGAAAAAGATAAAGCCTCTATTTTTTTTGTACAAGAAAAATGGGGAAAACACTTTGGAGAGAAAGAACAGTTACAGCAAGGTTTAGATATGTTGCTCCTTATTTATAAGGATTTATTATATGTTCAACTTGGAGAAGAAGATCGTCTTGTTTTTCATGAGCAGAAAGAGATGTTTGAATCTTTTTCCTATGCTCAGAAGCGCATTGTATCAGCTCTCTTTAATATATTAGAGGCAAAAAATAGAATCAACGCTAATGTAAATGCGCAGCTTGTGTTCGAACAGTTAGTGTTGCGGTTGCAGGAGGGATGACCGTTTTGTATGATGTAGTAGGTGTTCGCTTTAAGAAGGCCGGCAAGGTATATTACTTTGATCCGAATCAGTTCGATATCTCTGAGAATGAGTTTGTAATTGTAGAGACGGTAAGGGGTATTGAATACGGAAAAGTAGTTATTACCAAAAAGCAAGTTGATGAAAACGATGTTGTGTTACCGTTAAAAAAGGTTATTCGTATCGCAAATGAAAATGATCGTACCATTGTTGACGAGAACAAACATGCTGCGAAAGAGGCATATCAAGTTTGTCAACAAAAGGTAGTAGAGCATAATCTAGATATGAAACTTGTAGATGTAGAGTATACGTTCGATCGTAATAAGATTATTTTCTACTTTACTGCAGATGGTCGGATTGATTTCCGCGAACTAGTGAAAGACTTAGCGGCAATTTTTAGGACGAGAATTGAACTAAGACAAATTGGTGTTCGTGATGAAGCGAAGATGCTTGGTGGTATTGGTCCATGTGGTCGTATGCTTTGTTGTTCTACTTTTTTAGGAGATTTTGAACCTGTATCCATTAAAATGGCAAAGGATCAAAATTTATCATTAAATCCTGCAAAAATTTCTGGTTTATGTGGTCGCTTAATGTGTTGCTTAAAATATGAGAATGATGAATATGAGGCAGCAAAGGAACAACTTCCTGATTTAGATCAACGTATACAAACACCACATGGTACTGGCCGTGTTATCGGATTAAATATTTTAGAAAGATTAATTCAAGTGGAGCTAGTAGACAAGGAACGGATAGTAGAATATACGTTAGATGAGTTAGTGAATAAAGGGGTCGTTTCGAGTCAAACCACAGATTAATGAGGTGGGTGCTTGTGGAGAAAAAAGATATTTTTGCATCGGTTTCTAGTATGGAAGAGCAAATTGGACATTTATATAAACAGTTGGGTGAATTAAAACAACATCTTGCAGAGTTGTTGGAAGAAAATCAACATATAAAAATGGAAAATGAAAATTTGCGACACCGTTTTGAAGAAGTGCAGAATAAAGAAAAACAAAAAGCTCAAAAACGTAAAGAAGTGAAGCCGAAGACGGATATTGGTGAAGGCTATGACAATTTAGCAAGACTATATCAAGAAGGTTTCCATATTTGCAATCTACATTATGGAAGTGTACGTAAAGAGGGAGATTGTTTATTCTGTCTGTCATTTTTAAATAAAAAGTGAAATTACCTTTCCAATTATAATTGGAAAGGTAATTTTTTATACATGAGAATAGAACAAAATGTATTTGTATATTAGTAGAAGATGAAATAGGGTAGGTTAAGTGTAAGAAAAGGAGTAATATATGAATTTATACGAAGATGAACGTTTAGATTATTTATTAGCGCAAGATATGAAGATTATACAAAGTCCATCGGTGTTTAATTTCTCTTTAGATGCCGTTTTACTTGCAGATTTTGCTTGGGTGCCAATTCAAAAAGGAAATTTACTTGATTTGTGCACAGGTAATGCGGTTGTGCCCCTTCTATTAAGCACGAGAACAAAAGGGAATATTACAGGTGTGGAAATTCAAGAACGTTTATATGATATGGGAATAAGAAGTGTTCAATACAATAAGTTAGAAGAAAGAATTCAACTCATACATGGAGATTTGAAAGATATGCCAGAGAAACTTGGGCGCCATCAATATGATGTTGTTACATGTAACCCTCCTTATTTTCAAACACCTCAAACGTCTGAGAAAAATATGAATGAACATTTAGCAATAGCTCGTCATGAAATTATGTGTACGTTAGAAGATGTTGTATCTGCAAGTAGTCAGCTAGTAAAACAAGGCGGGAAAGTAGCGTTTGTACATCGCCCAGGTCGTTTACTCGACATTGTTACATTAATGCGTAAATACAAAATTGAACCAAAGCGTGTGCGATTTGTTTATCCTAAGGCAGGTAAAGAAGCAAATACATTGTTAATTGAAGGAATTAAGGATGGGAACGCAGATTTGAAAATCCTACCACCTCTTTTTGTATACGAAGAAAATAACGAATATACAAAGGAGATTCGTTCAATTTTATATGGAGAAGAATAAGCATTGTTTTTATGTGGTGGAATGTTCTGATGGAAGTTATTATGCTGGATATACAAATCATATAGAAAAACGGATTCAGACTCATAATAGTGGAAAAGGTGCTAGATATACACGTGCTAGACTTCCAGTTGTTTTAAGGTATGTAGAGAATCATGAGGATAAACGAACAGCTATGCAGGCTGAATATCATTTTAAGCAGTTAACGAGAAAACAAAAAGAAGAATATATGCAAAAAGGAGAACGCTATGTGGCAGCAAAAAAGCTTTCAACAAAATGAAAAGGGGATGTTATATCTAGTACCTACTCCAATTGGAAATTTAGAAGATATGACATTTCGTGCAATTCGGATTTTAAAAGAGGTAGATGTTATTGCAGCGGAAGATACAAGACAAACAAAAAAACTTTGTAATTATTTCGAAATTGAAACACCTGTCATGAGTTACCATGAGCATAATAAAGAAGTAAGTGGAAAGAAAATATTAGAGAAGCTAGAGGAAGGGAAGAATATAGCACTTGTTAGTGATGCTGGTATGCCGTGTATTTCCGATCCAGGCTACGATATTGTTGTCGAGGCCGTAGCTGAGCAATATCATGTGGTTCCGCTTCCTGGGGCAAATGCAGCCCTTACAGCGTTAATTGCATCGGGTCTTGAAACAAAGCAGTTTTATTTCTATGGATTTTTACAAAGAAATAAAAAGGAAAGAAAAATGGAATTAGAAAAACTTCGCTATGTGCAAACTACAATGATGTTTTATGAAGCACCTCATCGTCTAGATGACACTTTAATCTCGATGCAAGAAATATTAGGCAATAGGAAAATTGTATTATGTCGAGAGTTAACGAAAAAGTTTGAGGAATTTATTCGAGGAACAATCGAAGAAACAATTGAATGGACGAAGCAAAATGAAGTTCGTGGTGAGTTTTGTATTTTAGTAGCTGGTTCAACGGAAGAACCTGCTCCAGAAGAACAATGGTGGGAATCTATTTCGGTATATGATCATATTGAACATTATATAAATGAAAAAGGCATGAATTCAAAAGAGGCGATAAAAACAGTCGCTAAAGATCGAGATTTGTCGAAACGCGATGTGTATCAAATCTATCATGTCGATAAAAAATAAGCTTCTCATAATTGAGAAGCTTATTTTGCTGTTTCGATATAATCTTGAAGTTCGTTTAAGATTTGCTCAGCGCCTTCTTTGCTTAAGATAATTTTACCTTCAGCTAAAGATAGGTTACCATCAGATACTTCACCAGTTACTTGGCAAGTCATGTTTGGTTTATATTTTTTTAAGATGATTTTTTCGTCATCAACATAAATTTCAAGTGCATCCTTTTCTGCAATACCTAAAGTACGGCGTAATTCGATTGGAATTACAACACGACCTAATTCATCAACTTTACGAACAATACCAGTAGATTTCATAATTCTTTTCCTCCTAAATAAATAGTTTATAAGTTTCGAGTCTATTTTTTTGATTCGTCATTTTTCGACAAAATACCCTATGGACATATGATACCAATCATTTACATTTCCGTCAATTCTTAAATTCTATATTTTTTAAAAAGATTTATAGATTTCTTACTTCTTATATATAATAGAATGGGAGTAATTTTTGCAATTATTTTCTGAAAAATATATTTATTTAAAAGTAGGGTTGTATATTTTGTTTGAATATGAGTAATAGATGATAAAGATATGTAGCATTAACTGGTGTTTATCCCGCGTTAACGAGCAATAAGATTCCCGCTTTAAAATGCGGTTGGAGCAAAGAAGTTAAGTTGGAGTCGGGCTGCTCGTAAAAGCTTGATTAGTGAGAGTTAATAATTTGTGGGGGATAAACACCCCTACGGATTAAAGTTTCACTTTATATATGAGTTTTTGATATACTATTTATAAATACATATGAGGTTATTCGGGAGGTCCAAAACAATGACAAAGGAAAATAAGTCCTTTTATATTACTACCCCAATTTATTATCCAAGTGGAAAGTTACACATTGGACATGCTTATACGACAGTAGCAGGAGATGCAATGGCACGATATAAGCGTATGCAAGGCTACAATGTTCATTATCTAACAGGAACTGATGAGCATGGGCAGAAGATCCAAAAGAAAGCAGAAGAGTTAAATGTGACACCACAAGCATACGTGGATAATATTGTTGCAGGAATTAAAGAGCTTTGGGAGAAGATGGATATCTCTTATGATGATTTTATTCGCACAACTGAAGATCGTCATAAAGATGTTGTCGAAAAGATCTTCAAGCAACTAGTAGACCAAGGTGATATTTATCTTGATGAATATGAAGGTTGGTATTCTGTACAAGATGAAACATTCTATACAGCGCATCAATTAGTAGATCCAATTATGGAAGGTGACAAAGTAGTTGGAGGAAAAAGTCCAGATAGTGGTCATGATGTAGAACTTGTTCGTGAAGAATCATATTTCTTTAGAATGGGTAAATATGTCGACAGACTATTAAAGTTCTATGAAGATAATCCACATTTTATCCAGCCAGAGTCTCGTAAAAATGAAATGATTAATAACTTCATTAAACCAGGATTAGAAGATTTAGCAGTTTCTCGTACTTCATTTGATTGGGGAGTTCGTGTTCCAGGCAACCCAAAACATGTTATTTACGTATGGGTTGATGCATTATCTAACTACATTACAGCATTAGGTTATGGAACAGAAAATGAAGAGATGTATAAAAAATTCTGGCCGGCAGATGTGCATTTAGTCGGAAAAGAAATTGTTCGTTTCCATACAATTTATTGGCCAATCATTTTAATGGCATTAGATTTACCTCTTCCGAAAAAGGTCTTTGCTCATGGCTGGATTTTAATGAAGGATGGAAAAATGAGTAAGTCAAAAGGAAACGTAGTAGATCCAGTTACATTAATTGATCGTTACGGATTAGATGCATTACGTTATTACTTACTTCGAGAAGTTCCGTTCGGATCTGATGGCGTATTCACACCAGAAGGATTTGTTGAACGTATCAACTTCGATTTAGCAAATGACTTAGGTAACTTATTAAATCGTACAGTAGCTATGATTGATAAGTACTTTAACGGAGAAATACCTGCATTTAAAGCAAATGTAACGGAATTTGATGAAACGTTAGTAATGTTTGCAAAAGATACATTGCAAAAAGTAGAAGACGCAATGGAAAATATGGAATTCTCTGTAGCGCTAAGCTCAATTTGGCAATTGGTTAGCCGTACGAATAAATATATTGATGAAACACAACCGTGGGTATTAGCGAAGGATGAAAATGATCGTGAAAAGTTAGCTTCTGTAATGGCTCATTTAGCAGAAGTACTTCGTCAAACAGGTATTATGCTTATGCCATTCTTAACAGTAGCACCAAGCAAGATGTTTGCTCAACTTGGTCTTACTGAAGAAGCACATAAATCTTGGGAAAGCCTATCTACAATTGGATGTATTCCAGGTGGAACAAAAGTAGAAAAAGGAAACCCAATTTTCCCTCGTTTGGAAATGGAAGTAGAAGTAGAGTATATTAAAGAACAAATGAAGAGCTCTGCGCCTAAAGTAGAAGAGAAAAAAGAAGAAGAACCGCAGGCAGAAGAAATTACAATTGATGATTTCTTTAAAGTAGAATTACGAGTAGCTGAAGTAATATCGGCTGAACCTGTAAAAAAAGCAGATAAGCTGTTAAAAATCCAGCTTGATTTAGGTACAGAAAAGCGCCAGGTTGTTTCAGGTATTGCAAAATTCTATTCTCCGGAAGACTTACAAGGTAAAAAAGTTATTTGTGTAACAAACTTAAAACCTGTAAAATTACGCGGTGAATTATCACAAGGTATGATTTTAGCGGGTGAAGAGAATGGAGTATTGTCATTAGCAACAATCGACCAAAATCTTCCGAATGGTACAAAAATCAAGTAATTAAGGCAAGAAAAGAGATGTTTCACGTGTAACATGTGTGAAGCGTCTTTTTTCTTTTTAAATTTCCTTTTTTTGCATTAAAATTGTAGTATTGTTATCGTTGAGTTAGAAAGAAAATCGTTTTTCTCTATGATAGAATTGATTTCAATATAAAAGGAGTTATTTAGTATGTTGTTTGATACACATTCACATTTAAATGCAGAGCAGTTTGAAGAAGATTTACAAGAAGTTATTGCACGAATGAAAGAAGCAGGAGTTACATATACAGTTGTTGTTGGATTTGATGAAGTAACGATAAAAAAAGCGATTGAATTAGCTGAGGCTTATGATTTTATTTACGCTGCAGTTGGATGGCATCCTGTAGATGCTATCGACATGAAAGAAGAACATTTAGCTTGGTTAGAAGAATTAGCTTCACATCCTAAAGTCGTTGCAATTGGAGAAATGGGACTAGATTATCACTGGGATAAGTCCCCTAAAGAAATACAGAAGGAAGTATTCCGTAAACAAATTGCATTAGCTAAAAAAGTGAAATTACCAATCATTATACATAACCGTGATGCAACTCAAGATATTGTTGATATTCTAGAGGAAGAGAATGCGGCTGAAGTAGGGGGTATTATGCATTGCTTTAGTGGTAGTGTCGAAGTAGCACAGCGATGTGTTGATATGAACTTTTTAATTTCATTAGGTGGACCGGTTACATTTAAAAATGCTAAGAAACCGAAAGAAGTTGCAGTAGAGATTCCTTTAGAGAAATTGTTAATAGAGACGGATTGTCCATATTTAACACCACATCCATTTCGAGGGAAGCGAAATGAACCGAGTTATGTAAAGCTTGTAGCAGAAGAAATTGCGAATTTAAAGGGGATTTCTTATGAGGAAGTAGCAGAAGTTACAACAAAAAATGCAAAGGCTTTATTTGGTGTTGAATAAAAAAGGAATGGGAGAACCCATTCTTTTTTATTTTTTGAGAAAAGAAATAGTAGAAGTGAAAGAGAAGATAAGGGGAAATTAGGAAGTGTTACAATAAGGAGAGAGAACAAAGTTTGTACCAGTCTATTTTTTAAAATGTAAGAATGGGGAAAATAATAATGGAAAAGTCGTCATTTTTTTGTTTTACTAAGTAGAGACGAAATGAGTGTGGAGGCAAGCATGAAAATTAAAGAGATTATCGTTGTAGAAGGTAAAGATGATACAGTTGCAATTAAGCGTGCTGTTGATGCGGATACAATTGAAACGAACGGTTCAGCAATCGGTGATCATGTTATTGAGCAAGTTAAATTAGCGCAGCAAAAACGAGGCGTTATTATTTTTACAGATCCGGATTATCCAGGAGAGCGTATTCGAAAAATTATTTCTGACAAGGTACCTGGATGTAAGCATGCTTTCTTACCGAAGGAAGAAGCGCTTGCTAAAAGAAAAAAAGGTGTTGGAATTGAACACGCTTCTAATGAATCGATTCGCCGTGCTTTAGAGAATATACATGAAGAAATGGAAGCTTACACAAGTGAAATTAGTTGGAGTGATCTAGTCGATGCAGGCTTAGTGGGCGGAGAAATGGCAAAGAGTCGCAGAGAAAGAATGGGTAAGCTATTAAAGATTGGTTATACAAATGCAAAACAGTTACATAAACGTTTACAGATGTTTCAAGTTTCAAAAGAGACGTTTGCAGAAGCTTATAAACAAGTAATACAGGAGGAAAAGAAATGAAAGATATCGCAACGCCGAATCGTACGAAAGACATTGTTGAAAAGTATGGATTCTCATTCAAAAAAAGTTTAGGACAAAATTTCTTAATTGATACAAATGTATTAAATCGTATTGTTGATCACGCAGAAATCGGTTCAGAAAGTGGTGCAATTGAGATTGGACCAGGTATCGGTGCGTTAACAGAGCAGTTAGCGAAGCGTGCTAAAAAAGTGGTGGCTTTTGAAATTGATCAAAGATTATTACCAATTTTAGACGAGACGTTAGCTCCATATAGTAACGTTACAGTTATAAATAAAGATGTACTAAAGGCAGATGTACACGAAGTGTTTAGTGAGCAATTTGAAGAAGGACAAGATGTAATGGTAGTAGCTAATTTACCATACTATATTACAACGCCAATTTTATTTAAATTGCTTGAAGAAAAATTACCGGTTCGTGGATTTGTTGTTATGATGCAAAAAGAAGTTGGAGATCGTTTAGCTGCTAAACCTGGAACGAAAGAATATGGTTCTTTATCAATTGCTATTCAGTATTATACAGAGGTAGAAACAGTTATGACTGTACCGCGTACAGTGTTTGTACCACAACCAAATGTTGATTCTGCGATTATCCGTCTTCTAAAGCGTCCGAAACCAGTTGTAGAAGTGACAAATGAGACTTTCTTCTTTGAAGTAGTAAGAGCAAGTTTCGCACAGCGCCGTAAAACTTTAATGAATAATTTATCGAATAATTTAAATGGTTTCCCGAAAGATAAAGAGCTGTTGGATCGAATTTTAACAGAAGTAGGAATTGATCCAAAGCGAAGAGGCGAAACGCTATCTATCGAAGAGTTTGCAACATTAAGTAACGCATTAGTTCTTCATAAGTTATCATAAGGATATGAAAGGGACAGTTCAATTTGAGCTGTCCCTTTTGTCACCTTTCCTTTCCTAAATTCATACTTTAAAAACAGGTAAGATGGCCTAACGAGTTTGGAGGTAGGAGAATGGCTTTACATGTTGGAGAATTAGTGGAACGATATTCTCATAATAGGGATATCCTTTTTCGTATTATAGAAATAAAAGGCGAGATAGCTATATTGTTTGGGGAGGAAATTAGACTTGTGGCAGATGCGCCGCTTGAAGATTTAATTAGTATAGATCAACGAGAACATAAAAAAAGAGTGAAGCGTGAAAAAGAAACAATGGAGCGCACGTACCGTTTATTTCAACAAGATTATGTATTGATGAAACAAAGGCATGAACACACTTCAACTGGTGGATACACAAGTGAAGTGAATTACTTTCAAATGCCAGGACGCGTATTGCATATAGATGGGGACCCTTTGTATTTGCGCAAGTGTTTAGACCTATATAATAAAATTGGTGTTCCTGTACAAGGTGTTCATTGTAAGGAAACAGAGATGCACGAAAAGGTAGTAGACTTAATAGATCATTTCCGCCCAGACATTTTAGTTATTACAGGACACGATGCCTATACAAAATCCAAAGGGGTAAAGGGAGATTTAGCAGCATATAGGCATTCAAGGCATTTTGTACAGGCTGTCCGAGAAGTACGAAAAAAATATCCATCATTGGATCAACTCGTTATTTTTGCTGGGGCGTGTCAATCGCATTTCGAGGCGTTAATTCGAGCGGGTGCTAACTTTGCTAGTTCTCCGTCTAGGATTAACATTCATGCACTAGACCCTGTGTATGTGGTTGGTAAAATTAGCTTCACTTCATTTATGGAGAGAGTAAATGTATGGGATGTTGTACGTAATACGATTACTGGTGAAAAAGGACTGGGTGGAATTGAAACGAGAGGGATTTTACGAACAGGATTACCCTTCCAACATTATGAAGAATAAGCAAGGTACATACGTATCTTGCTTTTTTATGCGTAAGAGAATGAAATGAATTTGGATAAAAAGTGGTAAGAGCGTAAAGACTATACAATGATACTTTTACAATATAGTATTTCTTCTATCTATTCGAACGCATGATGCTTTTATAATGATATAGTCTGTGAATTGCGGTTAATAATTGGGATAGATATATCGTGTTTTAAGTGTTCAATCTAAATTACAGCGAGGTGTAGCAAGGTATATGTCAAAACGTTTAGATGAAATTAAAAGCGAATTAGATCACCATCTTGGACAGCGACTTATGTTAAAGGCGAATAGCGGAAGAAGAAAAACAGTGGAGCAATCAGGTGTACTTGCAGAAACTTATCGTTCTGTGTTTGTTGTACAGTTAGACCAACAAGAAGATGCATTGCAACGTGTATCTTATAGTTATGCAGATGTTTTAACAGAGACGGTAGAGTTAACATTTTATGGTGAACCCCATAATGAAATTATTTTATAACTCATGTGTCGTTACATATATTCCCACAAATGAAAAGTTATATTATTTTGCATACTAATTATACCGTAGCAAAATAAGGGGGGACTCTGCATTGAGTAGACGAAGAGGTGTCATGTCAAACCAGTTTAAAGAAGAGCTAGCAAAAGAGCTGGGCTTTTATGATGTTGTTCAGAAAGAAGGATGGGGCGGAATTCGTGCGAAAGATGCTGGTAATATGGTGAAACGCGCTATAGAAATTGCAGAACAGCAATTAATGAAACAAAACCAGTAGTTGTAAGATTACTTTCTATGCTACGGTAGCCGAGGAGAGATTCCTCGGCTTTTTGTACTCTGAAAGGTGCCATCATTTTACATAAGTAGTTTCATTCTGAATGCTTTTCGTTATAATTAGGGAAGTGTCATCGTCTTACTATAAATTTATGGTAAAATAAACGATAAAAGATTGAGTACATAGAGTGGGTGAATAGATTGAAGCTACTAGTGAAAGCACCAGCAAAGATTAATCTGTCGTTAGATGTACTGGGAAAAAGACAAGACGGATATCATGAAGTGAAAATGATTATGACAACAATTGATTTAGCGGATCGTTTAGAACTAATGGAATTAGCAGAAGACCGGATTGAAATTTTATCCCATAATCGGTATGTCCCAGACGACCAACGAAATTTAGCTTATCAAGCAGCGAAATTATTAAAAGAGAAGTTTAATGTGAAAAAAGGTGTATCTATTACTATTGAAAAAACGATTCCAGTAGCAGCTGGATTAGCAGGTGGAAGTAGTGATGCAGCAGCGACATTACGTGGTCTTAATAAATTATGGAATTTAGGGCTTACAATTGACGAATTAGCAGAGCTTGGCTCAGAAATTGGATCAGATGTATCGTTCTGTGTATATGGAGGGACAGCAATTGCCACTGGAAGAGGAGAGCGAATTGAGCATATAAAAACGCCACCTTCTTGTTGGGTTATTTTAGCGAAGCCACATATTGGTGTATCTACTGCTGACGTGTATGGAAATTTAAAACTAAATCGAGTTACACATCCAAATGTAGATAAAATGGTTGATGTCATCAATGCTGGGGATTACAAAGGGATTTGTGATACTGTTGGTAACATCTTAGAAGATGTAACATTTAAGATGCATCCCGAAGTTGCTCGTATTAAAGCACAGATGAAACGATTTGGAGCAGATGCTGTACTAATGAGTGGAAGTGGTCCAACTGTATTCGGACTTGTACACCATGATTCGCGAATGCATCGCATTTATAACGGATTAAAAGGATTTTGTGAACAAGTATATGCGGTACGTTTATTAGGAGAGCGAGAAACGCTTGAATAAAGACGTATAATACGTTATGATTTGTTTAGAATATTCGTGATTTGAGGTGGGCGTATGAAAATTAGACGAAGTACAAGATTAGTCGATATGACATATTACTTGTTACAAAACCCTCGTCAGCTAGTTTCTCTCACTTTTTTTGCTGAAAGGTATCAATCGGCTAAATCCTCTATTAGTGAAGATTTAGTTATTATTAAGCAAACGTTTGAACAACAAGGGGTCGGCACATTGCAAACGGTACCAGGAGCAGCAGGAGGAGTGAAATATATACCATATATAAGTGAAGAAGAGGCAGATCTAATTATTGATGAGCTTTGTAGCTTATTTGAAAATCCAGATCGTATTTTGCCTGGCGGTTACTTATACATGACAGATCTTTTAAGTAATCCTCGTCATATTAATGGTGCAGGTCGTTTGTTTGCTTCTGTCTTTGCTAGGCAACCAATCGATGCAGTTATGACGGTAGCAACAAAAGGGATTCCACTTGCTTATGCAGTGGCAAACTACTTAGATGTACCGGTAGTAATTGCGAGGAAAGATAATAAGGTAACAGAAGGTCCAACTGTTAGTATTAACTATGTATCAGGTTCTTCTAAACGAATACAAACAATGACGTTGGCAAAGCGTAGTCTTCCAGAGGGATCAAACGTTTTAATTATTGATGATTTCATGAAAGCTGGCGGAACAATTCAAGGTATGATGAGTATGCTAGAAGAGTTTAAGGCTAATGTTGTTGGTATCGGTGTATTAGTAGAATCCACAGATATCGAAGAACGACTTATTAATAACTTTGTATCATTAATTCGTCTTTCAGAAGTTGATGTGAAAGAAAAATCGATTCAAGTGGAGAAGGGGAATTATTCACTTACACCATTTGATGAAGGACTTGTAGAGGTTGAATAAAAAAGGTAAAGCAAATGGCTTTATCTTTTTTTTATTCTATTTATAAATTATAAAATAGATGGACAAACTGCTTTTCGTGCACTATTTTTAAAGAGTAAAAATAAATAATAAAAGGGTGAAAAAATATGAAAGTTGTTCAAACAAGCAAGGCACCACAAGCAATTGGACCTTATTCACAAGGGATTATTGTAAATAATATGTTTTACAGTTCAGGACAAATTCCATTAACAGCAAGTGGAGAGCTTGTAACGGGAGATGTAACAGTACAAACAGAACAAGTATTTGAAAATTTACAAGCAGTATTAGAAGAAGCAGGTGCTTCATTTGATACGGTAGTAAAAACAACAGTATTCTTAAAAGATATGGATGATTTTAATGCTGTTAATGAAGTATACGGTTCTTATTTCTCTACTCATAAACCAGCACGTTCTTGTGTACAGGTAGCAAAATTACCGAAAGATGTTTCAGTTGAAATCGAAGTAATCGCCCTAGTTAAGTAACCTTTTGTAAGCGATAACCTCTACTAATCCTTATATTCAATTGCAATAAAAATTTTTATCTTAAAAATTTTTAAAAAATTAAAGGGAAAATAGAAAATTTGTGGAATTTATACAAATATATCGCTTATTTAGAAAAGGGTGGTGAACACAAGATGGAAGTGACTGACGTAAGATTACGCCGCGTAAACACAGAAGGCCGCATGAGAGCAATTGCCTCTATTACTCTAGACCATGAATTTGTTGTTCATGATATTCGTGTAATTGATGGTAATAATGGATTATTTGTAGCAATGCCAAGTAAACGTACTCCAGATGGAGAATTCCGTGACATTGCACATCCGATTAATTCTAATACACGCTCTAAAATTCAAGATGCGGTTTTAACGGAGTATCATCGTTTAGGCGAGTTAGAAGAGGTTGAGTTTGAAGAAGCAGGTGCTTCGTAAAATTCGAATGAAAAGGGCTTTTGAAAGAAAGTCTTATAATTTTGTAGCAAACTCCTGTAAGCATTTACAGGAGTTTGTTTTTTTTTTGACTTTATATAATTTATATTTAAAACATTCATCGTTTATTAAAATGAAGAGAAGAAACTACTAATTTTTTCAAAATCATTTTAAATAGTATAGCTTATTTCTTAAAAAAGATACTAAAGAGTAAAACATCTTATAAGAATTATGGTAAAATTTAATAGTTAAAATGTGTTTCTTGAAATATATGATGATTTAGGATAATATCGTTAATGGATAAATAGGTTGCGATGGAGGGTCTATATGTCAAACAGATTTGCAGTGATTCTAGCTGCAGGTAAAGGCACACGTATGAAGTCTAAGCTATACAAAGTGCTGCATCCTGTATGTGGAAAACCTATGGTACAACACGTAGTCGATCAAGTAACTCAATTAGGATTGCAGAAACTTGTAACGGTCGTTGGACATGGTGCTGAAATGGTACAAGAACAGCTAGGAAACGTAAGTGAGTTTGCATTACAAGCAGAACAACTTGGTACAGCGCATGCTGTAGATCAAGCTGCTAGCGTACTTGCAAATGAAGAAGGAACAACTTTAGTTATTTGTGGTGATACACCTTTAATAACTGCTGAAACGATGGAAGCATTACTTCAGCAACACAAAGAAGCAGGAGCAATGGCAACTGTGCTAACAGCATACATAGAAGAGCCTGCTGGATATGGCCGTATCGTTCGTAACGAAAATGGTCATGTTGAAAAGATCGTTGAGCATAAGGATGCAAATGAAAAAGAATTAGCTATTAAAGAAATCAATACAGGTACGTATTGTTTTGATAATAAAGCTTTATTCGCTTCACTTTCTAAAGTTTCAAATGATAACGTACAAGGTGAATATTACCTTCCAGATGTTATTGAGATTTTAAAAAATGAAGGTCATATCGTATCAGCTTATCAAACAGAGCAATTCGATGAAACGTTAGGTGTTAACGACAGAGTCGCTCTATCGCAAGCGGAAATTATTATGAAAAATCGTATCAACCGAAAGAACATGGTAAATGGTGTTACAATTATTGATCCAAGTAACACGTATATTTCTGCTGATGCAATTATCGGTAGTGATACAGTTCTTCATCCAGGAACAATTATTGAGGGGAACACTGTAATTGGTTCTGATTGTGAAATTGGACCGCATACAGTAATTCGCGATAGTGAAATTGGAGATCGTACGACAATTCGTCAATCTACTGTACATGATAGTAAGCTTGGTACAGAAGTATCGGTTGGTCCATTTGCACATATTCGCCCAGATTCAGTTATTGGAGACGAAGTACGCGTTGGAAACTTCGTGGAAATCAAAAAAACTGTTTTTGGTAATAGAAGTAAAGCTTCACACTTAAGTTATATCGGGGATGCACAAGTTGGAGAAGACGTGAATCTTGGTTGTGGTTCAATTACGGTGAACTATGACGGCAAGAATAAATTTAAAACTGTGATTGGTAACGGGGTATTTATTGGATGTAATTCAAATCTTGTTGCTCCTGTAACAGTTGAAGATGGTGCTTATGTGGCAGCAGGCTCTACAATTACAGAGAATGTCCCATCAAAAGCATTATCGGTAGCACGTGCACGTCAAGTTAACAAAGAAGACTATGTTGATCAATTGCTGAATAAGAAAAAATCATAATGTGGAGGGTTAATCTAGATGTCGACTCAATATCTAAATTCTAATTTGAAAGTATTCTCTTTAAACTCTAATAAGGAACTTGCTGAGCAAATCGCAAAGCATATTGGAGTAGGACTAGGAAAATGTTCTGTTGATCGTTTTAGTGATGGAGAAGTTCAAATTAACATTGAAGAAAGTATCCGTGGTTGCGATGTATTCATTATTCAATCTACAAGCTTCCCAGTAAACGAACATATCATGGAATTACTTATTATGATCGATGCATTAAAGCGTGCATCTGCAAAAACAATTAATATTGTTATTCCTTACTATGGTTATGCGCGTCAAGACCGTAAAGCGCGTTCTCGTGAACCAATTACATCGAAACTTGTAGCAAACTTGCTTGAAACAGCAGGTGCAACTCGTGTAATCACTCTAGATTTACATGCTCCACAAATTCAAGGATTCTTTGATATCCCAATCGACCACTTAATGGGTGTACCGATTCTTTCAGATTACTTTGAAACAAAAGGTCTTAAAGACATCGTAATCGTATCACCTGACCATGGTGGTGTAACTCGTGCTAGAAAAATGGCAGATCGCCTAAAAGCGCCAATCGCTATTATTGATAAACGTCGTCCTCGTCCGAATGTATCAGAGGTAATGAACATTATCGGTAACATCGAAGGCAAAACAGCAATTTTAATTGATGACATCATTGATACAGCGGGTACAATTACATTAGCAGCAAACGCTCTTGTTGAGAACGGTGCTTCTGAAGTATATGCTTGCTGTACACACCCAGTATTATCTGGCCCAGCAATTGAACGTATTCAAAATTCGAATATTAAAGAGTTAGTTGTAACGAACTCTATCGTATTACCAGAAGAAAAGAAAATCGACAAAGTACATGAACTTTCAGTTGCTCCATTAATTGGAGAAGCAATCATTCGTGTATACGAAGAAGAATCTGTAAGTGTATTATTCAATTAATTGGATAGAATGAGACGTAACCAAGCTTGGTTACGTCTTTTCGTATCGAAAAAAGAAAGTAGTGGTACAAGAATGAAATTGATAGTAGGACTTGGGAACCCAGGTAGAGAATATGAATTAACAAGGCATAATATTGGATTTATGGCAATTGATGAACTTGCAAAGCGTTGGAACATTTCTTTGAATGAACAGAAGTTTAAAGGCGTATTTGGTGCAGGATTTGTTAATGGAGAAAAAGTAATCTTATTAAAGCCACTTACATATATGAATTTATCTGGGGAAAGTATTCGTCCACTTATGGATTACTATAAAATTGATGTTGATGATTTCGTTGTTATGTATGATGATTTAGATATCCCGGTAGGTAAATTACGCCTTCGTATGAAAGGGAGTGCCGGTGGACATAATGGCGTGAAATCAACAATTTCGCATTTAGGAACGCAAGAGTTTCAACGTATCCGTATGGGAATTGATCGCCCGAAAAATGGGATGAAGGTAGTAGATTACGTATTAGGACGTTTTACATCCGAAGAGATTCCTGATGTCAATCATTCCATTGAAAAAGCAGCGGATGCATGTGAAGAGTGGTTAAATAAGCCTTTTCTCCAAATCATGAATACTTTCAACAGTTAAGGTTATGATTGGGAATATTTTATTTTATTTTTACCCATACTAGTAGTAACTGGATATTTAGGAGGCTAGTATGGAAGGGTATTATTATTGTAGGCATTGCGGGAGTAATGTAGGCTCCGTTACCGCAGAAAAAGTATATAGCGACGTTTTATTTCAACTAACAGAGCAAGAGGTAGTAGAGATGATTCATTTTCATGAGAATGGAAATATATATATAAAAACGATTTGTGAATCGTGCCAAGAAACGCTCGCATCTTATCCTGAGTATTATGAATATGAAAAATTTCTACAATAAAATGTTGTCGCTTTGGCATGTCCAAAGCATTTTTCTGTTTTCTTTTTCCAAAATATTTGCATAAAATATGGTGACTTGCTCTTTATGTTGAGAGGAGTTTTGATAATGTTAGGTTTATTAGAGCAATTTTATAAAAATGAAGAAATACAATCGGTTATTAATGGGTTAGAAGATGGTTTAAAAGAACAACTTATATCAGGTATGGCAACATCTTCTCGTTCATTATTAATGGCAGCTTTATATAAAAAAACAAAGAAGTCGCAACTTATTGTCACACACAATCTATATCAAGCACAAAAGGTACATGAAGATTTAGTGGCATTACTTGGTGAAAAAGATGTATGGCTGTACCCAGTAAACGAATTAATTGCATCAGAAATCGGTGTTGCAAGTCCAGAATTAAAAGCGCAACGCATTGAGGTGCTAAATCGTTTAGCGGCAGGAGAGAATGGGGTTATTGTAGCGCCAGTCGCAGGATTACGTAGATTTTTACCGATAAAAGAATTATGGAAGCAAAAGCAAATTGAAATTAATCTAGGGCAAGAGATTGATTTAGAGGCGCTCTTGCATACATTACATCATATTGGCTACGAACGTAAGTCGATGGTAGAAGCTCCGGGGGAGTTCAGTTTGCGCGGGGGCATATTAGATATTTACCCATTAACTGAAGAATTACCATTCCGTATTGAATTCTTCGATACAGAAGTCGATTCTATTCGATTATTTGATGTGGATGAACAGCGTTCTCAAGATAAAAAGGAAAGTGTTAAGTTTGGTCCGGCAACAGAGTTTTTATTTTCACAGGAAGAATTGAAATCGGGAATTAAGCATCTTGAAGAAGGTTTGACTAAGACGATGCAAAAACTTTCCGATGACAAATTAAAGACTGCAGTGCTTGAGACAGTAAGTCATGAAATTGAAATGTTGAAAAATGGCCAAAGTATAGAACAGATGTTTAAATATTTATCTATTTTCTATAAAGAACCTGCTAGTCTGATAGATTATTTACCAGAAGATGGTGTTGTAATTTTAGATGAAATCTCTCGTATTCAAGAAACAGCATCACATCTTGAAACGGAAGAAGCGGAATGGTATATATCACTTCTTGGTGAAGGAACAATAATTCAGGATTTATCTTTCTCCCACTCATTTGAGGGATTTCTTCATCATAAAAAAAGAAGTTTTGTATATTTAACGTTATTCTTACGCCATATAGCACATACGCATCCGCAAAACATTGTGAATGTGACATGTAAAACAATGCAAGATTTCCATGGGCAGATGCAGTTATTAAAAACTGAAATTGATAGATGGAATGAAGGGCACTTTACGACTGTTGTGCTTGGAACAGATGATGAACGTGTAAAAAAACTACAACATATTTTAAGTGATTATGATATTGAAGCGGATATTGTAGAGGGCACAGATATTTTATTGCCTGGAAGGTTACAGATTGCTGTAGGTGATTTACATGCAGGATTTGAAATGCCGATGAAAAAGCTCGTTGTCATTACTGAAAAGGAGCTTTTTCATAAGAAAGTTAAAAAATCACAACGTAAGCAAAAGTTATCTAATGCTGAGCGTATTAAAAGTTATTCGGAATTAAAAGTTGGAGATTATGTAGTTCATGTAAATCATGGTATAGGTAAATTTTTAGGTATTGAGACATTAGAGATTAATGGTGTTCATAAAGATTATTTAAATATTAAATATCAAGGTAACGATAAGCTATATGTTCCAATTGAACAAATCGATCAAGTGCAAAAATATGTGGGTTCTGAAGGTAAGGATCCAAAAGTTTATAAATTAGGCGGGAACGATTGGAAGAAGGTCAAAACGAAGGTTGAAAAATCTGTACAAGACATTGCAGATGACCTAATTAAATTATATGCTGAGCGCGAAGCTTCAAAAGGCTATGCATATACACCAGATACGGCAGAACAACAAGAATTTGAATCTTCCTTCCCGTATCAAGAGACAGATGACCAATTACGTTCTATTGAAGAAATTAAGAAAGATATGGAACGCGGACGTCCGATGGATAGGCTTCTTTGTGGTGATGTAGGATATGGAAAGACCGAAGTAGCTATTCGTGCAGCATTTAAAGCAATCATGGATGAAAAACAAGTTGCGATTTTAGTACCGACAACAATTCTGGCACAACAACACTATGAAACAATTCGAGAGCGTTTTCAAGATTACCCGATTAATATAGGGTTACTAAGTAGATTCCGCACGCGGAAACAACAAAACGAAACGCTTAAGGGGTTAAAAGATGGCACAGTGGATATTGTAATCGGAACGCATCGTATTTTATCTAAAGATGTTACTTATAAAGATTTAGGACTTCTTATTATTGATGAAGAACAAAGATTTGGTGTGACGCATAAAGAAAAAATTAAACAATTAAAAGCAAATGTTGATGTGTTAACCCTAACGGCAACGCCAATTCCACGTACACTTCACATGTCTATGCTTGGTGTGCGTGACTTATCTGTCATTGAAACGCCACCAGAAAATCGTTTCCCAGTCCAAACGTATGTGGTGGAATATAATCCAGCGTTAATGAGAGAAGCGATAGAGCGAGAGCTTGCAAGAGGTGGGCAAATTTACTTCTTATATAACCGGGTAGAGGATATCGAAAGAAAAGCAGATGAAATTTCGATGCTAGTTCCAGACGCTCGTGTAACATACGCACATGGGAAAATGAACGAAAGTGAATTAGAGTCTGTTATGCTATCGTTTTTAGAGGGACAGCATGATGTTCTTGTAAGTACAACAATTATTGAAACAGGTGTAGATATCCCGAACGTTAATACGTTAATTGTATTTGATGCAGATCGTATGGGACTATCGCAGTTGTATCAGCTTCGTGGGCGTGTTGGGCGTTCTAATCGCGTTGCATATGCATACTTTGCATACAAACGTGATAAAGTGCTATCAGAAGTTGCAGAGAGACGTCTACAAGCAATTAAAGAGTTCACAGAGCTTGGATCTGGTTTCAAAATTGCGATGAGAGATTTATCAATTCGTGGTGCGGGTAACTTGTTAGGGGCAGAACAACACGGGTTTATTGATTCTGTCGGATTTGATCTATATTCTCAAATGTTAAAAGATGCAATTGAACAGCGCAGAGGAACCGATGGAGTTGAAAATACAGTTAATGTTGAAATTGATTTAGAAGTAGATGCGTATTTACCAGATGCTTATATTTCAGATAGTAAACAAAAGATTATGATGTATAAACAATTTAGAGGTGTTTCTACAATTGAGGATATTGAAGAATTACAGGAAGAGATGATCGATAGATTTGGTGATTACCCACAAGAAGTTGGTTATTTATTACAAATTGCAAATATTAAAGTATTGGCAATGAAAGAACAAATCGAATTAATTAAGCAAAATAAATTTGAAGTAACAATTCTGTTCTCAGAACAAGCAAGCCAAAATATTGATGGTGGAAAATTATTCATGCTTGGAAATAGTTTTGGGCGTATGATCGGTCTTGGAATGGAAGGATCACAATTGAAAATCGTTATGAAAACGAATGGATTAGAGACATCGAAGTGGTTAACAATTGCTGAAAATTTATTAAAAGGCTTACCAGATGTAAAAAAAGAAGTAATAAATGCCTAATATTAGATAAAAAAATACAATTCGACGTGCATAGAAGAACTAATGTGTAAAATACTATGTCTAACAGTTGGTGATTTTTACATGAACAGGTAAATTCACCACTTTGATCATCAGTAGAAAGTGAGGCAGCATTAGAATGAAAGCAACTGGAATCGTACGTCGAATTGATGATTTAGGCAGGGTAGTAATCCCGAAGGAAATTCGTAGAACTTTACGTATTCGAGAAGGAGACCCACTAGAAATATTTGTTGATCGCGATGGAGAAGTAATTTTGAAGAAATATTCTCCGATTAGTGAATTAGGGGATTTTGCAAAAGAATATACGGAAGCTTTATACGATAGCTTAGGACATAATGTGCTTGTATGTGATCGTGATTCTATTATCGCAGTAGCAGGCATATCTAAAAAAGAATACTTAAATAAAAGTGTTGGCGATTTAATTGAGAAGACAATGGAAGAGCGTAAGTCTGTAATTATGACGGACGAAAGCGAAATTTCAATTATTGATGGAGTAACAGAAAAAGTTAGCTCCTATACAATTGGCCCGATTGTTGCGAATGGGGATCCAATTGGAGCTGTTATTATCTTCTCTAAAGAGGCTATTATAAGTGAAGTAGAGCATAAGTCAGTAAATACAGCAGCGAGCTTCTTAGCGAAGCAAATGGAGCAGTAAAGATATATAATTTTAGAAGTTGCAATCTTTCCTAATTATGATATTTCTTTTGAAAAATCAATTATTTGGAGATATAGGTATATTGAATGAAGGTAGCGCTTTGCTACCTTTTTTCGTTGAACATTTTTAGTTTTGTAAGAACTTTTTATTACTCGTGGGTGTAAGGGAGCCTGTTTTTTCTTTGTGATATAATACGAGAGGTGAGAATAGAAAAAGGAGTTTTCTTGTATGGAAGCGAAGAAGTATCAAGCCTTTTGGCGTGGGGCTATTATATTAACGATCGCAAGTTTTATTACAAAAGTATTAAGCGCTTTTTACCGTATTCCATATCAAAACATAGCGGGAGATGTTGGTTTTTATATTTACCAACAAATTTATCCGTTTTATGGATTTTGTTTAATTTTAGCTACTTATGGATTCCCTATTATAATTTCAAAAATGGTTGCAGAAAGATTAGAAAGAGGAAAACAAAAAGAAGCAGAAGAAATAATTTGTGTATCTTTTTGGTTTTTATTAGGAATTGGCTTTATAGGGTTTTTCACATTGTTCTTTGGTGCCGAAACGATTGCATCGGCTATGGGTGATGTACACTTATATAAGTTATTACGTGTTATTTCATTTTCATTCATATTAATGCCATTCTTATCCGTAGCGAGAGGATATTTTCAAGGATTTAATAATATGATGCCGACGGCTGTTTCACAAGTAATTGAACAAACGATTCGTGTATCTATTATTGTCTTTTTATCACTATTCCTAATTGCTCACGGATTTGATCTATATACAGTCGGTGCAGGTGCTATGTTAGGTTCGATTGCAGGCGGGCTTATTGGGATTATCGTACTTTTACTTTATATGCGTCATGATTTTCGCGCCATTTTCTTTAAAAGCTTGAAGAGAGTTGGGGGAAAAAGAAGAATTGTTAAAATCCTTTTTTGGCAAGGAATAGCTATTTGTGTTAGTAATTTAGTCCTTATTTTTATACAAATGGCAGATTCGGTTTCCTTCTATACTTTACTCATTGGGGCAGGGGAACAGGCTGAAAGTGCAAAGGTACTAAAAGGTGTTTATGACAGAAGTATCCCTCTCATGCAATTAGGTACTGTCGTGACAACTTCTTTCTCATTGTCACTTATTCCGATTATTACAGCGGCAAAGGAAAGAGGAGATCTTGCTTTTATTCAAGAAAAGGTAAAGTTAGCGATGAAAATAACACTTGTTATTGGATTTGCAGCAGCCATCGGATTAACTTGCATTATTCAGCCTACAAATATTATGTTATTTGAGAATAGTGATGGATCAGATGTGTTATCGATTTTATCTTTATCTATTTTATTTAGTTCATTGTCAATTACAACTGCTTCTATTTTACAAGGGCTGGGACAAACATTAAAACCAGCAATATTCGTTGTATTTGGAGGTTGTTTGAAGTTAGTTTTAAACTATATGTTAATGCCGCATTTTGGAGTTAAAGGAGCTGCGATTGCAACTTTAATTGCGCTTGTTGTAATTGCCTTGTTAAATAGTGTGTTACTTATGCAATCTGTATCGGGGTCGCTTATTGATAAGCAGAAGATGTTCGGTATAGTTATTAGTGGTATCGGTATGGGATTTGTATTAATAATGTTTATTCGTGTGTTACAAATGTCTGGGTTAGTAATTGATGGGAATCATAGAGGGATCGCGACATTTGAAGCGTTGTTAGGTGTAGCTATTGGCGGATTGACATACATGTTTTTAATTTTAAAATTACGTGTATTTACAAAAGAAGAATTAGGATCTGTTATGAAAAAAGAGAAAAAAGAAGGTTCATTGAAGAAGAGTGGATAGAGGTGACAGGTTGTGAGTGGAATCATTACTATTTTAGGATTAGGTGCTGGTGAATTAGATCAGCTAACGATGGGCGTATACCGAAAGATAAAAGTAGCAGACCATATGTTTGTTAGAACGAAGGAGCACCCGGTTATAGAAGAGTTGGAGAAAGAAGGTATAAAATATACGGCTTTCGACAATATATATGAAGCGCATGATACATTTGAAATTGTATATGAAACAATTGCGAATACATTGCTAGAACAAGCTGAAGGTGCAGAAATTATTTATGCTGTTCCAGGTCATCCGCTAGTAGCAGAAAGAACAGTTCAGCTACTTTTAGAAAAAGGAGAAGTAGCAAATGTTGAAGTGCGAATTGAAGGTGGACAAAGTTTCCTTGATCCAATGTTCGCAAGTTTAAAAATCGATCCGATTGAAGGATTCCAATTAATTGATGCTACATCATTTGAAAGAGGGCAATTAGAATTACGTCAACATTTAATCTTTTGCCAAGTGTATGATGCGTTCGTTGCTTCAGATGTGAAGTTAACATTAATGGAAATATTGCCAGATGATTATGAAGTGTATATCGTAACAGCTGCAGGAACTTCGTTTGAACAAGTCAAAAAGGTACCGTTGTACATGTTAGATCATGAAACAGAATTGAATAATTTAACGAGTGTGTATGTACCACCAGTTCAAGAACGTGCATCCTTGTATCAACAATTTGATGTACTGAGAGAAATTATTGCAGACCTTCGTGGACCGAATGGTTGTCCGTGGGATAAAAAGCAAACACATCAATCTTTAAAGAAGTATTTAATTGAGGAAGCTTATGAAGTATTGGAAGCAATTGATGAAGAGGACGATGATCACTTAGTAGAAGAGCTAGGTGATATATTATTACAAGTCATGCTTCATGCCCAAATTGGAGAGGATGAAGGTTGGTTCTCCATCGATGATATTATTCGAACTTTATCGGAGAAAATGGTTCGTCGTCATCCACATGTGTTTGGAAATGCAGATGTAAATAATGCTGAAGAAGTGATTGCGAATTGGGAAGAAATTAAAAAACAAGAAAAGGGATTCGTAAAAGAATCTGTTTTAACTGGAATTCCAAAAAGTTTGCCGCAATTAATGCGTGCCTATGAAATTCAGAAGAAAGCTGGAAAGGTTGGATTTGATTGGGTTGATGTACAGCCAATGATAGAGAAAGCCCTAGAAGAATGGCAAGAATTCCAGCAAGAAGTTATAAATATGGATGAGGAAAAGATGCTAGGTGAATTTGGCGATTTACTATTTGCATTTGTTAACATAGCTCGTCATTATAAATTAGATCCAGAAGAAGCATTACGTTCAACTAATGAGAAATTTATGGGGCGTTTTTTATACATGGAAGCAAAAGTAGCTGAAATGAATAAAGAAATGCAAGATCTGTCATTAGAACAGTTGGATGTTTTATGGGAAGAGGCAAAGCAAACAGAGCGTTAATAGGGGGATTTGATATGCGTCTAGATAAATTTTTGAAAGTGTCACGTTTAATTAAAAGAAGAACATTAGCAAAAGAAGTATCTGATCAAGGAAGAATATCTATCAATGGTCAAGTCGCAAAAGCGAGTTCAGATGTGAAAGTGGCTGATGAATTAACAATTCGTTTCGGTCAAAAAATAGTAACGGTGAAAGTAAATGAATTGAAAGAAACAACAAAAAAAGAAGATGCAGCAAATATGTATAGCCTAGTTCGCGAAGAAAAAGTAAAAGCAGAAGAGGGCTTGTTCTAAAATCTGCTATCCCTTCATACATTACTATTAGCTAGTATAAAGCTATGGGGGGATTTTCGTGAATAATGGTTACTCACCTATGTCTTCTAATCAACAAAATGTTTCTGTAGAGCATGATATTATTATGCGTGGTAGGCGTGTGATTGATATTACTGGTGTAAAACAAGTAGAGAGTTTTGATAGCGAAGAATTTTTACTCGAGACTGTGATGGGTTTTTTAACAATTCGTGGACAAAACTTGCAAATGAAGAATTTAGATGTGGAAAAAGGTGTTGTATCGATTAAAGGCAAGATTCATGAGATGTTGTATATTGATGAGAATCAAGGGGAGAAAACTAAAGGCTTCTTTAGTAAGTTGTTTAAATGAGTCTAACAATTCAGTTGTATACAATGCTTTCGATGATCGGAATGGGTGCTTGGATTGGAGTATCATTAGATACATACCAACGTTTTTTAAAGCGTCAGGAACGTAAACGTTGGCTTGTATTTATACATGATATACTATTTTGGGTTGTCCAAGCATTATTCGTTTTTTATGTATTACTTCTCGTAAATGAAGCTGAACTACGTATATATGTATTTTTGGCATTATTATGTGGTTTTGCGGCATATCAAAGCTTATTGAAAGCACTATACATGAGGTTGTTAAATTTTCTCATCTATATTTTTGTGCAAACAACACATTTTTTTGTTCGAATTATACAGCTACTCATGATAAAACCTGTTATTATTATAGCGCAGCTATTTATTGCATTTATATTATTCTTATTTCGTATACTGCTTTCAATTGGACATGTGTTATGGAAAATGGTGATTTGGATATTACTTTTCATATGGAAAGTTTTTTTCTGGCCTGTTCGATTTATTGCTTTGCTCATATGGAAACTTCTCCCTAATCGTGTTAAACTTTTTATAATGAAACATGTAGGGTTCCTGCAATATATAGCAAAATTGAAGGGACACATCTTCCAACTATGGGAGCGTATAAAAAAGAAGTTAGGGGGACCTCGGAAATGAGGGAACTGAGACAAAGAACAATCGAAAAACAGAGTCCAAATCCTGTTAAAGAGCATATAATACAAACGGATGAGAACAGGAAGCGACTTTATCGCCGTTTAGCGGTTTTTCTTGTCTTTGCTTTTACAATTATTGCGAGTATTAGTGTAACTTTTTATCAACAAAACAGTTCCATTAAAGCAAAAGAAGCAAAAGTTAAGGACATGAAAAAAGAACTAGATTCATTAACGAATAAAGAAAAAAGTCTAAAAGACGAAGTTCAAAAGTTAAATGATGAAGAGTACGTATTAAAGATTGCTAGAAGGGATTATTTCTTCTCCGGAAAAGGGGAGATAATTTTTCCTGTTTCTAAGTAGAGTATGTCTTATTGACACTATATTTTAGGATTATATATAATAAAGTAAAATTTGACTTTTTAATCACTAAGGAGGAGCATTTTTTTTATGTCAATCGAGGTAGGCAGCAAGTTACAGGGTAAAGTAACAGGTATTACAAATTTTGGGGCTTTTGTGGAGCTGCCAGAAGGCTTAACGGGTCTTGTTCATATTAGTGAAGTTGCTGATAATTATGTGAAAGATATTAACGATCACTTAAAAGTGGGCGACCAAGTAGAAGTAAAAGTTATTAATGTTGAAAAAGATGGGAAAATTGGTCTATCTATTAAAAAAGCGAAAGAACGTGAAAAAACAGAAGGAGATCGTCCACGCGGTGAATACCAACGCGGTGGTGATCAACAACGTTCTGGACGTCCACAACGTAATAATCGCTCTTTCAACAGAGATAATCGCGGTGGCGGTAACGACCGAGCTCCAAAAGAAACATTTGAGCAAAAGATGGCACGCTTCTTAAAGGATAGCGAAGATCGTTTAACTTCTTTAAAGCGTAACACAGAGTCTAAACGTGGTGGCCGTGGCGCACGTCGCGGATAATAAGAACGTTTAGTTTTTAACATATAGAGAGGTACCCGGAGTGATGGCTCAGGGTGCTTTTTTATATGCGAAAATATATTTTTAAAAAAAGTTTTTGAGATGTGTTGACTTTAAATGATATCTGATGTAAGATACTAATTGTCCGTTAAATAAGACGACATGGCGGTGTAGCTCAGCTGGCTAGAGCGTACGGTTCATACCCGTGAGGTCGGGGGTTCGATCCCCTCCGCCGCTATATTTAATTTAACGGCCCGTTGGTCAAGTGGTTAAGACACCGCCCTTTCACGGCGGTAACACGGGTTCGAATCCCGTACGGGTCATCTAAAAAGATCATGCAAACTTGCATGATCTTTTTTTGTTAAATAAAAAAGTAAGACATACAATACTTCTACAAAATCACCTTAAATTTTCTGAATCTTCAATATAATAAAGAGAGATAAATTACATACTATGTATATATGTAGAGTTATTTCGAATATAAAGTCGAACGATTATAAAAGTGAAAACTGTTGTTTTGACAAAAATCCCAATAAGCATCTTTTATAATGACAGTAATTAAACTATGCAGGTGGTGTTAAAAATATGCCTAAAGCAGGAAGGAATACTATGAATACAAGTGCATTGGCAATGAATGAAAGTCAGCTTGGAGGAATAAAGTGGACGAGTAAGTTGCGAATGAAGTTTGAACAAGTTTTCTTTAGATGGGGATTTATTATTGTTGTTATTGGTTTTCTTTTGGGAAGAGCATATATATTAACAAACATTTTACCGTTTGCATTACCGTTTTTCGCTGCCGTTTATGTTATGAAGCGAGATAAAATGCCGCTCGCATTCCTAGCTTTAATGGGAGGAGCACTTTCAGTTTCGATAGATAATTTATTTTTTACTTTCGCGTCTATCTTTACTTTCTTCATTTATAATATCTTCTTTAGTCGGTTTACACGTAAAACTGTTGGACTTGTACCATTCCAAGTATTTATCTCCGCATTAACCGCACATTTGGTTGTTGTATATTTTGCACAGCAAACTATCACCATGTACGATTTGCTCGTTAGCACGATTGAAGCGGGGCTTAGTTTCGTATTAACGATGATATTTTTACAAAGTGTTCCGCTCTTAGTAGAAAGGAAAGGGAAACAACAAGCATTAGAGACAGAAGAAATTGTTTGTTTAATTATATTACTAGCATCTGTTTTAACAGGTACGACGGATTGGTTTGTATATGACGCTTCTATTCAACATATTTTCACTAGATATTTAGTGTTAGTATTTGCCTTCATCGCCGGCGCTGCTACAGGATCCACAGTTGGGGTTGTCACCGGCTTAATATTAAGTTTAGCGAATGTGTCCAGTTTGTCTCAGCTTAGCCTTCTTGCTTTTTCTGGATTGCTTGGAGGGTTATTGAAAGAAGGGAAGCGTCTAGGCGTTAGTTTAGGTTTGTTAATTGGGACAAGCTTAATTACATTATATGTAGATAAGCAAACGAACATTGTAACAACTTTAATTGAATCAGGTGTGGCAATTGTTTTCTTTTTATTAACACCGAAACTTGTTCTGGATCGCATTGCTAAATTTATGCCGGGAACACAAGAGCATTCACAAGATCAACAACAATATTTAAGAAGAATGCGCGATGTTACAGCGAACAAAATTAATCAATTTGCAAATGTGTTTGCGGCTTTATCTAATAGCTTTTCTGTATATGGTTATGTGGAGGAGGAAGATAAAGAAACAGAGGCAGATTTATTTTTAAGTACAATTACTGCGAAAACATGTCAAACGTGCTTTAAAAAGGATCAATGCTGGGTGGTTAATTTTGACAAAACGTATGATTATATGAAACAAATAATGAGTGAAACGGAAGAAGGAACACTGCAGCATAATCGGAAGTTAGTTCGTGAATGGGACAAGCATTGTGTGAGAGGTAAGAAAGTAACAGATTTAGTAGCCGGTGAATTAGATCACTTTTATGAGGGACAAAAATTACGAAAACAAATGAAAGAAAATCGCAGAATAGTAGCGGAGCAATTATTAGGCGTATCAAAAGTTATGGAGGATTTCGCACAGGAAATACAAAGAGAGCGAGAAAATCATCAAGTACAGGAAGAACAAATTTTGCAAGCGTTTCGTGATTTTGGCGTCGAAGTGGAGCATGTTGATATTTATTGTTTAGATAGAGGGAGCATTGATATTGAGATGTTAATTCCGGCTGCATCTAATGAGCATGGTGAGTGCGAAAAATTAGTTGCGCCGATGCTTTCGGATATTCTAAAAGAAAATATTGTCGTTAAACATGAAGAAAAGTCTTCTTATCCAAATGGTCACAGTTTAATATCATTTGGTTCAGCAAAGACGTATTCTCTTGATACGGGATTGGCTACAGCTGCAAAAGGCGGTGGGTTTGTTTCGGGGGATTCTTATGCGATGATGGATTTGAGTGTGGGTAAATATGCACTTGCGATTAGTGACGGTATGGGAAATGGGCAACGAGCTCATATGGAGAGTAAGGAAACGGTAAAATTATTACAAAAGATACTTCAATCAGGTATTGATGAGGAAATAGCAATTAAATCGATCAATTCAATTCTTTCTTTAAGAACGACAGAAGAGATGTTTACAACGCTGGATTTGGCGATGGTAGATTTACGGGATGCGAATGCGAAATTTTTAAAGATCGGATCGACGCCGAGTTTTGTTAAACGCGCAAATAATATTTTGAAAATTGAAGCAAGTAATTTGCCAATGGGGATCATTGAAGATGTTGAGGTTGATGTAGTGGGTGAGCAATTAAAAACGGGCGATATTCTTATTATGATGAGCGATGGTATTTTTGAAGGAGCGCAGCATGTGGAGAACCATGAATTATGGATGAAACGAAAAATTAAGGAACTGCAAACCGAGGACCCGCAAGAAATTGCTGATATCATTATGGAAGAAGTGATTCGTTCTTGTGATGGTTATATAAATGACGATATGACAATTGTTGTGGCGAAAGTAAAGAAGAATATGCCGAAGTGGGCTACGATTCCAATTGTAGGAATGCAGGCGCAATAAAGTAAAACTTTAATCAGTGGGGGGGCTCCATCCCCGCAGATAAAAAGCCCGTACCAATCGGGCTTTTTATCTGCTACTGATTCATATAGTCTATTCTGAAAAACCTAGGCGAATTCCTAGGTTTTTTTGCTTTAAAAGGTAATGTTATTATTTTTTTGAATATGTGCGGAGGATGTAAGATAAAAATGTAATTTTTGTATATCTTTTTTTTGCACAATGTTTGTAAAAGTTGTACCATTATAGACAAGGTAACTAACGTTGCTGTTCTTGTTTAATGAAAGGTGATTACGAAGTTGAAAGATACATTTGTTGAAAAGGTAGATGACTTTGTAAAGCAGCATGATGTATTAAAGGAACGTTCAACAATTGTTGTAGGAGTTTCGGGTGGACCTGACTCTTTAGCTCTTCTATATTATTTGTTAGAAAAAAGGGCAGAAAAACAGTTGGAAATTGTAGTAGCGCATGTGGATCATATGTTTAGAGGCGATGAATCTCATGAGGATCTACAGTTTGTGCAGGATCTTTGCAAAGGACTGGGAGTTATTTGCGAAACGATAAGGGTTAACGTGTCGCAATATCAACAGCAATACGGAATGAATGCGCAGGTTGCTGCTAGAGAATGCAGATATGCATTTTTGGAAAGAATAATGAAGAAATATGATGCGAGATATGTAGCTCTTGGGCATCATGGAGATGATCAAGTAGAAACGATTTTAATGCGCCTTGTACGAGGGAGTACTCCGAAAGGGTATGCAGGAATTGCAGTGAAGCGTCCTTTTCATAATGGATATTTAATTAGGCCTTTACTTGGAGTAACGAAGGAAGAAATTGTTAATTACTGTAATGAGCTAAATTTAATTCCCCGTATAGATCCGAGTAATAAAAAGGAAGTATATACAAGGAATCGATTACGTAAATATGTCCTTCCTCATTTGAAAGAAGAAAATCCACAAGTGCATGAGAAATTTCAAAAATTTAGCGTGCAGATGCAAGAGGATGAGGCTTATTTGCAGGAATTAGCTTTTGAGAAAATGAATAAAGTAATTACAAAAAAAAGTGATAAACAAATTAGCTTATCAATTCCTGCCTTTGAATCCATGTCTATGCCTTTACAAAGAAGAGGGATTCAACTAATATTAAACTATCTTTATGAATATAAGATTCCATCTTCTCTTTCCTCTATACATATTGACAAAGTGATTGAGTTTTTTAAGCGGACACAACCTTCGGGTTCACTTGATTTCCCAGGTGATTTAAAAATTGTTCGCACATACGAGGAGTGTAGCTTTGGATTTAAACAAGAAATTGTTTCTCCTTTTTCGCAAGATTTATCAGTACCCGGGACAATTACGCTATCGAACGGGGATGAACTTGTAATAGAGGTGAGCGAAGATATACCAAGTAACATGAATGAAACAGTATTTGTTGCTAAGTATAATGATATATCATATCCACTTCGTATTCGTTCTAGGGAAAATGGAGATCGCATGTCAATACAAGGTATGAATGGCACAAAAAAGATAAAAACTATTTTTATCGAAGCAAAAGTACCAAGAGAAAAAAGAGAAGCATGGCCGGTCGTTTGTGATGCAAGTGGGAATATTATTTGGATACCCTTGTTGAAGCGATCTGCATTTGCTGTTTCGAAAGAGATGGCAAAGAAGGATAAATATATGATTATTCACTACAAAAGCAAGGAGTCTTCCGGGAGGATAATGAAATGATGAATCAAGATATCGAAAAAGTATTAATTTCTGAAGAACAAATACAAGAAAAGGTGCGCGAATTAGGTGCAATTATTGCAGAGGATTATAAAAACACAGTACCTCTTGCAATTGGTGTATTAAAAGGCGCAATGCCATTCATGGCAGATTTATTAAAGAGAACAGATACATATCTTGAAATGGATTTTATGGCTGTATCTAGTTACGGTCACTCTACTGTTTCAACAGGCGAAGTGAAAATTTTAAAAGATCTTGATACTTCTGTAGAAGGTCGCGATATTTTAATCGTTGAGGATATTATTGATAGCGGTCTTACGCTAAGTTACTTAGTGGACCTATTTAAATATCGTAAAGCGAAGTCTGTAAAAATTGTTACATTATTAGACAAACCAACAGGCCGCAAGGTAGATTTGAAAGCGGATTATGTTGGATTTACTGTCCCACATGAATTTGTTGTAGGATATGGATTAGATTATAAAGAGCAGTACCGTAATCTTCCTTATGTAGGAGTATTAAAACCAAGCGTTTACTCAAATTAATTAAATACAGGCGTTACAATTGTATAGGAAAGTTTTTCTATGTTACGATTTACAATAGTGTTTATGCCGTGAGAGGAGGTTAGGAATGAATCGTATCTTCCGTAATACCATCTTTTATTTACTGATATTCCTAGTAGTAATTGGAATCGTGAGCTATTTTAATGGTTCAACGCAAAAAACGACATCAGTTAGCTACGATAAATTCATTACTAAACTAGAAAAAGGTGAAGTGCGCAATGTGCAACTTCAACCGAAAAATGGTGTGTTTGAGGTAAAAGGACAATTTAATACTTCTAGCCAAGGAGAACAATTCGTTACTTATGCACCAAATACTGAGGAATTACAAAAGAAAATTAATGATAAAGCGCAAGGTGCTGAAGTTAAGTATCAACCAGCAGAAGAAACAAGTGCTTGGGTAACCTTCTTTACTTCTATCATTCCGTTTGTCATTATCTTCATTTTATTCTTCTTTTTATTAAACCAAGCTCAGGGCGGCGGTAGCCGTGTTATGAACTTCGGGAAAAGTAAGGCGAAGTTATATAATGACGAAAAGAAAAAAGTTCGTTTCAGAGATGTTGCTGGAGCGGATGAAGAGAAACAAGAGCTTGTTGAGGTAGTTGAATTCTTGAAAGATCCTCGTAAGTTTGCTGAAGTTGGTGCCCGTATTCCTAAGGGTGTTCTGTTAGTGGGACCTCCAGGTACAGGTAAAACTTTATTAGCACGTGCTGTTGCAGGTGAAGCTGGCGTTCCGTTCTTCTCTATCAGTGGTTCTGACTTCGTAGAGATGTTTGTCGGTGTCGGTGCATCCCGTGTACGTGATTTATTCGAAAATGCAAAGAAAAATGCTCCTTGTATCATTTTCATTGATGAAATTGATGCAGTAGGACGTCAACGTGGCGCAGGTCTTGGTGGTGGCCATGATGAGCGTGAGCAAACGCTGAACCAATTACTTGTTGAAATGGATGGATTCGGTGCAAACGAAGGTATTATTATCATCGCTGCAACAAACCGTCCCGATATTCTTGATCCAGCATTATTACGTCCAGGTCGTTTTGACCGTCAAATTACAGTAGATCGTCCAGATGTAAATGGTCGTGAAGCTGTACTTAAAGTACATGCTCGTAATAAACCGCTTGATGATCATATCAACTTAAGAGCAATTGCAACTCGTACACCAGGGTTCTCTGGTGCCGATCTTGAAAACTTATTAAACGAAGCTGCTTTAGTAGCTGCGCGTCAAGATAAGAAGAAAATTGATATGAGTGACATTGATGAAGCGACGGATCGTGTTATTGCAGGTCCAGCTAAGAAAAGTCGTGTTATCTCTGAAAAAGAACGTAATATCGTTGCATTCCATGAAGCTGGTCATACTGTAATTGGTGTTGTCCTTGATGAAGCAGATATCGTTCATAAAGTAACAATTGTCCCTCGTGGTCAAGCTGGTGGATATGCAGTAATGCTTCCGAAAGAAGATCGTTACTTCATGACAAAACCAGAGTTACTTGATAAAATCACTGGTTTACTTGGTGGTCGAGTAGCTGAAGAGATTGTGTTTGGTGAAGCAAGCACAGGTGCTCACAACGACTTCCAACGTGCGACTGGTATTGCAAGACGTATGGTTACGGAGTTCGGTATGAGTGATAAGCTTGGACCGATGCAATTCGGTAGCTCGCAAGGTGGTCAAGTGTTCTTAGGAAGAGACTTCCATTCAGAACAAAACTACAGTGATGCAATTGCACATGAAATCGATGTGGAAATGCAAACGATTATAAAAGAATGTTATGCCCGCGCGAAACAAATTCTTACTGAAAAACGTGATAAGCTAGATATTATTGCGAAAACGTTACTTGAAGTAGAAACGTTAGATGCAGAGCAAATCAATCATTTATATGATTACGGCAGATTGCCAGAGCGTCCAACATCTTCAGATGATGTAAAAGTAAACATCAATATGAAGAAGGACGATGAAGACGTAGAAGATAAGTAAGAGATAAAGGAGTGACAATTGTCACTCCTTTTTTATTTGTAGAAAAATACTAAGTCGGAAAAATTTTTAATAAAATTAGTATTAAAAATTGAAATAGAGAGTAATCTTTTTGTAAAATGATGAGGATAGAAAAGCTGATTATATAAGTATGTGTGATATGATGTTTTTATAAGTTTTATACATACTACATAAATATAGATTAAATAAGATAAGTGGTGAGAATATGATTTTTGTATTGGATGTAGGGAACACAAATGCTGTACTAGGCGTATTTCAAGATGGGGAACTTCGTCAGCATTGGCGTATGGAAACAGATCGTCACAAGACGGAAGATGAATATGGAATGCTTGTAAAGCAGTTACTTGAGCATGAGGGTCTTTCATTTGAAGATGTGAAAGGTATTATTGTGTCTTCAGTTGTACCACCAATTATGTTTGCTTTAGAGCGCATGTGTGAAAAGTATTTTAAAATTAAACCGCTTGTAGTAGGGCCCGGGATAAAAACAGGGCTAAATATTAAATATGAAAATCCGCGTGAAGTAGGCGCAGACCGAATTGTAAATGCAGTAGCGGGAATCCATTTATATGGAAGTCCGCTTATTATTGTCGATTTCGGTACGGCTACCACATATTGTTATATTAACGAAGAGAAGCATTACATGGGTGGAGTTATTACACCGGGAATTATGATTTCAGCGGAAGCCTTATATAGTAGAGCGGCAAAACTTCCTCGTATTGAAATTACAAAACCAAGTAGTGTTATTGGGAAGAATACAGTAAGTGCGATGCAATCTGGTATTCTTTACGGATATGTTGGACAAGTGGAAGGTATTGTTAAGCGTATGAAAGAGGAAGCTAAACAGGAACCAAAAGTTATTGCAACAGGTGGATTAGCGAAATTAATTTCAGAAGAATCAAATGTAATTGATATCGTAGATCCGTTTTTAACGTTAAAAGGTTTGTATATGTTATATGAACGTAATGCAAATTTACAGTATGAGAAAGGTGAATAAATAAGTATGAAAGATTATTTAGTAAAAGCTTTAGCATTTGATGGAGAAGTACGTGCGTATAGTGTGCGTACAACAAATACAGTAAGTGAAGCGCAAAGACGTCACGACACGTGGAGAACTGCTTCAGCAGCGCTTGGCCGTTCTTTAACTGCGGGTACAATGATGGGTGCGATGTTAAAAGGTAATCAAAAGTTAACAATTAAGGTAGAGGGTAACGGTCCGATTGGTCCAATCTTAGTGGATGCTCATGCAAATGGGGATGTACGTGGTTATGTAACGAATCCGCATGTTGATTTTGAAGGAACAGAACAAGGAAAACTACGTGTATATCAAGCGGTGGGAACAGAAGGATTTGTAACTGTAATTAAAGATATTGGTATGCGCGAGCCGTTTATTGGTCAATCTCCAATTGTTTCAGGTGAATTAGGAGAAGACTTCACGTACTATTTTGCAGTTTCTGAACAGACGCCTTCTTCTGTTGGTGTTGGTGTTCTTGTAAATGGAGATGACAGCGTATTAGCGGCGGGTGGATTTATCCTTCAAATTATGCCGGGCGCGCAGGAAGAAACAATCTCATTCATTGAAGATCGTTTGCAAAAAATCCCTCCTGTATCAACATTGATCGAACAAGGTCTTTCTCCAGAAGAGCTACTATATGCAGTTCTTGGGGAAGATAAAGTAAAAGTATTAGAAACTATGGATGTTCAATTTAATTGCACTTGCTCACGTGAACGTATTGAGAGTGTGTTAATTAGTTTAGGTAAAACAGAATTAGAGCAAATTCGTGAAGAAGAAGAAGAGACGGAAGTGCACTGTCATTTCTGTAATGAACGATATAAATTCTCTAAAGAAGATATTACAAGCATAATTGTAAACTTGTAATAAGGAAGTTTGGGTGGAGAATTGTTCGCTCGGATAGATTGACAAACAGGGAATTTTCTGACAAAATCTAAATATAGATAAAACCAATAAAAATACTCGGTGTTAGGAGTGACAGGAATGCGAGTGGCACAATCAGTTTCAGAATTAATCGGGAAAACGCCGATCGTTAAGTTGAACCGCATCGTAGAATCAGACAGCGCAGATGTATACTTAAAATTAGAATTTATGAATCCTGGGAGCAGTGTTAAAGATCGTATTGCATTAGCTATGATTGAAGATGCTGAAAAGAAAGGATTATTAAAAGAAGGCGATACAATCATTGAGCCAACAAGTGGTAACACAGGAATTGGTTTAGCGATGGTAGCGGCCGCTAAAGGATATAAGGCGATTTTAGTAATGCCAGAAACAATGAGTATTGAGCGTCGTAATTTATTACGTGCTTACGGTGCTGAATTAGTATTGACTCCAGGTCCTGAAGGAATGGGTGGAGCAATTCGTAAAGCGACTGAATTAGCGAAAGAGCATGGCTACTTTATACCGCAACAGTTCCAAAATCAATCAAATCCAGAAATTCATCGTTTAACAACAGGTCCAGAAATTGTTGAACAAATGGGTGATCAATTAGATGCGTTTATTGCAGGTATTGGTACAGGTGGAACAATTACTGGTGCTGGTGAAGTGCTGAAGGAAGCGTATAAAGATATTAAAATTTATGCAGTAGAACCTGCGGACTCACCAGTATTATCTGGTGGGAAGCCGGGTCCACATAAAATCCAAGGAATTGGGGCGGGATTCATCCCAGAGACATTGGATGTAAAGGTATATGATGAAATTATTCAAGTAAAAACAGAGCAAGCGTTTGAATATGCGAGAAGAGTGGCTAAAGAGGAAGGTATTTTAGTTGGTATCTCTTCAGGAGCAGTTATTTATGCAGCGACAGAAGTTGCGAAAAAATTAGGTAAAGGGAAAAAAGTACTTGTTATTATTCCAAGTAACGGTGAACGTTATTTAAGTACACCACTTTATCAATTTGAATCATAATTGAATGTGATTGAAAAGCATCCTTGAAAAAGGATGCTTTTTTCTTTTTGGATTGGAAATAGGAAAAGAGTGATTGACTAGAAAACTTCATGTAAAATAAGAGGTAGTATAATTAATTTATTTTCACTAACCTTCGAGTATAATCATTTTCTATATAAAGAGCTTATGTAGTTTGAGGTGGTTAATCTAAGAGGGTGGGATAAAAGAAGACGGGGTGTTGATATGCAACGAAGAAAATCTTTAGCGCTTTCTATTCCATATCAGTTAGATTTCTTTAAGCAATATAAATTTCTTTCTCAGGATAAGCCGCAACATGTTTTGCTAGAAAGCGGACGTGGCGGTCGTTATAACATAGTGGGGTTAAACCCAGTAGCGGTAATCCAAGGGAAGGATGAAACGTTACATATAAGCGAAAGTGGTAAGGAAACAATAAAGCGAGGGAATCCATTAGATTTAATGCAAGAATATATGGAAAAATGGAAAACAGACTACAATCCAGAGTACCCGCCGTTTCAAGGTGGTGCGATTGGCTACTTTAGTTATGATTGTATCCGTTATATCGAAAAACTCCCTTCTCTTGCAGAGGATGATCTGAATATACCCGATATATTCTTTTTATTATTTGACGATGTGTTCGTCTATGATCAAGAAGAAAAAGTATTGTGGATTATTACACATTATGTAGATAAGCATGCAGAGGCGGAAGAACGATTACATGAATGGAAGAATCTTTGGGCGGCAGAAGTGCCTGAAGTGACTATGTCGTTTGAACGTCCTGAAAAGAAAAATGAAGCGGTTGCTTTTACAGAAGAAGGCTTTATGAAGGCTGTTGAACGTATTCAAGAATATATTGGAAATGGTGATGTGTTTCAAGTAAACTTGTCGACAAGGCAAGAAAGAACTTTACAAACGCATCCGCTAGAAATTTATACAAGTCTTCGTAAAATTAATCCATCTCCATATATGGGATACTTGGAGCTTGGGGATTTTCAAATTGTTAGTGCTTCGCCTGAATTGCTAATTAAAAAACAAGGGCAAGAAGTAAGTACAAGACCAATTGCTGGTACAAGATCCCGCGGTGCGAATGAACAAGAGGATGAAGAATTAGCGAGGGAATTAATTGAGAACGAAAAGGAACGAGCGGAGCATGTAATGCTTGTAGATTTAGAACGAAATGATTTAGGGCGCGTTTGTAAATATGGCACTGTAGAAGTAGATGAATTTATGGTAATTGAAAAGTACTCACATGTTATGCATATCGTTTCTAATGTGCGTGGTGAGGTGGAAGAAGATAAGGATGCTTTCGATTTAGTGAAAGCTGTATTCCCTGGTGGAACAATTACTGGTGCCCCGAAAATACGTACGATGGAAATTATTGAAGAATTAGAACCTGTTCGCCGAGGGATTTATACAGGTTCAATTGGTTGGATTGGTTATTCTGGAGATACGGAATTGAATATTGTAATTAGAACGCTTCTTGCTAAAGATGGGCAAGCGCATGTGCAAGCAGGAGCGGGAATTGTAATTGATTCAAATCCGAAAAATGAATATAAAGAGTCGTTAAAAAAGGCAATTGCTTTATGGCGTGCAAAAGAAAGTAGCGAAGAAACGGTTAGGTGAGAGAAATGATATTAATGATTGATAATTATGATTCTTTTACATTTAATTTAGTGCAATTTCTTGGAGAACTTGGACAAGAGCTTGTTATTAAGCGTAATGATGAAGTGACTATTGCAGATATTGAGAATATGAAACCAGATTTCTTAATGATTTCACCAGGTCCATGTAGTCCCAATGAAGCGGGAATTAGTATGGAAGCTATTAAATACTTTGCAGGAAAGCTTCCGATTTTTGGAGTTTGTCTTGGGCATCAATCTATTGCGCAAGTCTTTGGTGGAGAAGTTGTTCGAGCAGAGCGATTAATGCATGGGAAAACGTCGCCTATGCATCATGATGGAAAGACGATTTTCTCGGACATTCCTAATCCATTTACTGCAACGCGTTATCATTCCCTTATTGTGAAGAAAGAGACGTTACCTGATTGCTTAGAGGTAACATCTTGGACAGAGGAAGGGGAAATTATGGCGCTTCGTCATACAACATTACCGATTGAAGGTGTGCAGTTCCATCCGGAATCTATTATGACTTCTCATGGGAAAGAATTATTACAGAATTTCATTCGTAAATATAGTCCAAGCGTGGCATCATGTTAATTTACGTAAATGGTGAATATGTAGAAGCGAATGAAGCGAAAATTTCTCCTTATGACCATGGTTATTTATACGGACTTGGAGTTTTTGAGACGTTTCGTATTTATAATGGTCATCCTTTCTTGTTGGATGATCATTATAAACGTTTAATAGATGCGCTAGATACATTGCAAATCAAATGGACAATGACAAAAGATGATGTAATGCTTATTTTGAAAAATCTACTCGTTAAGAATGAATTGGAGCATGCATATGTTCGTTTCAATGTATCGGCGGGTGTAGATGAAATAGGATTGCAAACGGAAATGTATGAAGAGCCGTCGGTTATTGTTTTTATAAAACCTTTACCAGCCCCAGGGGATATAGTGGAAAAAGAAGGGGTTGTTTTAAAACAAGTGCGAAATACACCAGAGGGTGCATTTCGCTTGAAGTCCCATCATTATTTAAATAACATTTTAGGGAAACGCGAAATTGGAAATGTTGTGGATAAGGAAGGTATTTTCCTTACTGAAGCAGGTTATGTTGCAGAGGGTATTGTTTCGAATCTCTTTTTTGTGAAAGACAATGTTTTGTATACGCCTTCGCTAAAAACGGGGATTTTAAATGGTATCACTCGTGCATTTATTATAAAGGTTGCAGAGGAGCTTCGTATAGAAATAAAGGAAGGTTTCTTTACGAAAGATGAATTGCTTTCAGCAGATGAAGTTTTTGTAACGAATTCCATTCAAGAAATTGTTCCGCTTTATCATATAGAGGGACGAGATTTCCCGGGTAAAGTCGGAATGATTACAAAAAGGTTTATGCATCTTTATGAAATGCAGAGAGAGAAATTGTGGAGTAGAAATGAATTGCGAAGAGGAGATGTGTAATTTGAAGTGGGATTATGATTTGCGCTGCGGCGAATATACATTGAATTTAAATGAAAAGACATTAATTATGGGGATTTTAAATGTAACGCCAGATTCATTTTCTGATGGTGGGAGTTACAACGAAGTAGATGCTGCGGTGCGCCATGCGAAAGAAATGAAAAATGAAGGTGCTCATATTATTGATATTGGTGGTGAATCTACTCGCCCGGGTTTCGCTAAAGTTTCGGTGGAAGAAGAAATTAAACGAGTTGTTCCGATGATCCAGACGGTTTCGAAGGAAGTGAAATTGCCTATTTCTATCGATACGTATAAAGCAGAAGTTGCGAAACAAGCAATTGAAGCTGGTGCTCACATTATTAATGATATTTGGGGGGCGAAGGCGGAACCGAAAATTGCTGAAGTTGCAGCTCATTATGATGTACCTATCATCTTAATGCATAACCGTGACAATATGAGTTATCGTAATTTAATGGCGGATATGATTGCTGATTTGTATGACAGTATTAAAATTGCTAAAGCTGCTGGTGTACGAGATGAGAATATTATTTTAGACCCAGGTATTGGTTTTGCTAAGACGCCTGAACAAAACTTGGAAGCGATGCGTAATTTAGAACAGTTAAATGTACTAGGTTATCCAGTTCTTTTAGGCACTTCAAGAAAGTCCTTTATTGGACATGTACTAGATTTACCGGTAGAGGAACGTCTTGAGGGAACTGGAGCTACCGTTTGTCTCGGTATTGAAAAGGGCTGTGAATTTGTTCGTGTTCATGATGTGAAAGAAATGGCGCGTATGGCTAAAATGATGGATGCGATGATTGGTAAGGGGGTAAAGTAATTGGATAAAATTTATATCCATGATATGGAGTTTTACGGTTATCATGGTGTATTCCCAGAGGAAAATAAATTAGGTCAGAGGTTTAAAGTTGATTTAACGGTAGAATTGGATTTGAAACGTGCAGGAGAAAGTGATGACTTAGAGCATTCTGTCAATTATGGAGAGCTTTTTGAATTGTGTAGGAAAGTTGTCGAAGATAGAACGTATAAGCTTGTAGAGAGCATCGCTGAAAATATCGCTACAAATATATTGAAACAATATGAGAGTATTTCACGATGTACAATTAAGGTAATTAAACCAGATCCGCCGATACCGGGGCATTATCGCGCTGTAGCGGTAGAAATTACGAGAGAACGTTCATGAATAATATAGCGTATATTGCATTAGGTTCGAATATTGGAGAGCGTTATACGTATTTAACTGAAGCGATTCAGTTTTTAAATAAAAGTCCGTATATCCAAGTTGATGATGTTTCATCAGTGTATGAAACTGATCCAGTTGGCTATACTGACCAAAGTTGCTTTTTAAATTTAGTTATAAAAATTTCTACCAATTTATCACCACAAGAATTATTGAAAGTAACGCAAAAAGTAGAGAATGACCTAGGAAGAAAAAGGGAAATTAGATGGGGTCCGAGAACCATCGACCTTGACATCTTACTCTATAATCAAGAAAATATTGAAGCAGAGAATCTTATTGTTCCGCATCCGCGGATGTTCGAAAGAGCTTTTGTTATCGTTCCGTTGTTAGAAATTAATCAAGATATAAAACAAGACATTTCACGTTCACAAGTAGAAGAAATGAAAAGGCGAGAGGGAGTAACGGTATGGAAGCAGAAAAATGGGGAAGACGCATTCGTGCTTTTCGAAAGCTGAAAGGCTATACACAAGAAGGTTTTGCAAAAGAATTAGGGGTATCTGTATCTGTTTTAGGTGAAGTTGAGAGAGGGAATCGATCGCCTTCCCAAGATTTTGTAGTAGAAGTTGCTAAAGCATTAAAGGTCTCGATAGATGAACTAATGCCAAAGTAATTATGAAGGAAGGAGTAAATCGAGTGTTAAAGATTGCAAATATTGAGATGAAAAATCCGGTTGTACTAGCACCGATGGCGGGAGTGTGTAACTCTGCATTCCGTTTAACAGTAAAAGAATTTGGTGCAGGCTTAGTTTGTGCTGAAATGGTAAGTGATAAGGCGATATTACTTAATAATAAGAGAACGTTAGATATGTTATATATCGACGAGAGAGAAAAGCCATTAAGTTTACAAATTTTTGGTGGAGAGAAAGAAACGCTTGTAGATGCTGCGAAATATGTAGATAAATATACGACAGCAGACATTATTGATATTAATATGGGTTGTCCAGTACCAAAAATCACTAAGTGTGATGCGGGAGCAAAATGGCTTTTAGATCCAAATAAAATATATGAAATGGTAGCGGCAGTTGTAGATGCTGTTGAAAAGCCAGTTACAGTTAAAATGCGTATTGGTTGGGATGAAGAACATATTTTCGCAATAGAAAATGCTAGAGCTGTTGAGCGTGCTGGTGGACAGGCAGTGGCAGTTCATGGACGTACACGAGTGCAAATGTATGAAGGAAAAGCAGATTGGGATATTATTAAACAAGTAAAGCAAGCTGTGAATATCCCGGTTATTGGAAATGGTGATGTTGAAACACCGCAAGATGCGAAGCGTATGCTTGATGAAATTGGTGTAGATGGTGTTATGATTGGCCGTGCTGCTCTTGGGGATCCGTGGATGATTTATCGTACGGTAAAGTATTTAGAGACGGGTGAATTAATGCCGGAACCAACAGTGCGCGAGAAAATTGATGTATGTATGTTGCATCTAGATCGTCTTATCGATTTAAAGAATGAAAATGTTGCTGTAAGAGAGATGAGAAAGCATGCGGCTTGGTATTTAAAAGGTGTTCGTGGTAATGCGAGTGTGCGTAATGGCATCAATACTTGCAACACACGTCAAGACCTTGCGAATGTATTAGGTGCATTTGTAGAAGAAGTAGAAGCGAAACAACAAACAATTTATGTTGGTTAATAAGGGAATGTAGAAGATTGACATTCTTCTACACACTTCCTATAATTACGTGAAAGAAAGAAGAACTGCCAGTTAGTTGCTGGCAGTTTTTCTAGTTGAGTAGAAAATGCTATACTGTATATATTGTAAAAATTAATAGAGCTGGAGTGATATCAATATCATGGATAACATGAACCACGAAGAATTAAACGACCAATTGCTTGTTCGTCGTGAAAAGCTACATAATTTACGTGAGCAAGGAATCGATCCGTTCGGTAAACGATTTGAACGCACAAATTCAACAACGGACTTAGTAAGTCTATATGGAGAATTTTCTAAAGAAGAATTAGAAGAGAAAGAAATCACTGTTTCTATCGCTGGTCGTATTATGACAAAACGCGGTAAAGGAAAAGCTGGATTCGCGCACATTCAAGATTTACACGGACAAGTTCAAATTTACGTTCGTAAAGATACTGTTGGAGATGAAGAGTACGAATTATTTACGACAGCAGATTTAGGTGACTTAGTAGGTATTGAAGGTAAAGTGTTCAAAACGAACGTTGGAGAACTTTCAGTAAAAGCAACAGGATTTACACTTTTAACGAAATCCCTTCGTCCATTACCGGATAAATACCATGGATTAAAAGATGTTGAACAACGTTACCGTCAACGTTACTTAGACTTAATTACAAGTATGGAAAGTCGTGAAACATTTGTTACTCGTAGTAAAATCATTCGTGAGATGAGAAGATATTTAGATGACAACGGTTATCTTGAAGTAGAAACGCCTATGATGCACGCGATTGCAGGTGGAGCATCTGCTCGTCCTTTCACAACGCACCATAATGCGTTAGATATGGAATTATATATGCGTATCGCAATTGAACTTCATTTAAAACGTCTTATTGTGGGTGGATTAGAAAAAGTTTATGAGATCGGCCGTGTATTCCGTAATGAGGGTGTATCAACTCGTCATAACCCTGAGTTTACGATGATTGAATTATATGAAGCATATGCTGATTATAATGATATTATGAAACTAACAGAAAATATGGTTGCTCATATTGCGAAAAAAGTATTGGGTACAACAACGATCCAATATGGTGATTATGAAATTAATCTAGAACCAGAATGGACACGTCTTCATATGGTAGATGCAATTAAGCAACACTCTGGAGCAGATTTCTGGAATCCAATGAGTGTAGAAGAAGCGCGTGAACTTGCAAAAGAACATAATGTAGAAATTAAGGATACAATGGAAGTTGGTCATATTATTAATGAGTTCTTCGAACAAAAAGTAGAAGATAAATTAATCCAACCGACATTTATTTATGGTCATCCGGTAGAAATTTCGCCACTTGCGAAAAGGAATGACGAGGATCCACGATTCACAGATCGTTTCGAGTTATTTATCGTTGCACGTGAACATGCGAATGCATTCACTGAGTTAAACGATCCAATCGATCAAAAAGAACGTTTTGAAGCTCAATTAAAAGAGCGCGAGCAAGGTAATGATGAAGCTCACATGATGGATGATGATTATATCGAAGCTCTTGAGTACGGTATGCCTCCTACGGGCGGATTAGGAATCGGTATTGATCGTTTAGTTATGTTATTAACAAATGCACCATCTATTCGCGATGTACTATTATTCCCTGCTATGCGTCATAAGCAAGACTAAGCTTTGGAGATTTCTCCAAAGCTTTTTTTACTTTACTATGAGTGATTTGAAGGAAGTGGGTTTTGATAGGGATTGTTTAGAAATTATATTTATATAGAAGAAACATGCTATTTTTATGCTTTTTTACTAAGTTAAAAATTTTATTAGAAAAACTATTGCATTTTAATAAGCGAACTGGTATATTTATATTCGTTGCCACGAGAGGTAACAAAAGAAACAAACGAAAAATAACTTATTTAAAAAAGTTGTTGACGAAAATATAACAAAATGTTATATTAATAAAGTCGCTTCTGAGCGACGAAGTAGTTCTTTGAAAACTGAACGAAACAAACAACGTGAAACGTCAATTTTTATTTTTAGATGCTAGACAAACTAAC
>NZ_JAEHCH010000036.1:0-41765 GCF_016483245.1 Bacillus cereus group sp. N31
CCTTTGAACTTCAATAGTGAACGAGTAATCTAGTAATTATTGACGGTATCAGCCGTTATCTGAACTTGAGCAATCTAAGAGGAGATACGTCTAGATTGGAACAAGGGTGGAACCACGAAAACACATTCGTCCCTTTCCTAGGGATGAGTGTGTTTTTTTATCCCGCATTAACGGTCAGTAAGACTCCCATCTCAAAATTTGGCAGATGCGAGGGAGTTAGATGGGAGATCAACTGTCCGTAAAAGCCCGATTGGTTCAACTAATAATCAGTGAGGAATGGACAAAATCTCCACTGATTAAAGTTTCACTTTATTACTTTGAAAGGAGGTGCTGTAACATGAAACGATTCGTACGTACGGAAATAACCACCACCTGCATGATTAAAAAGCAGAACAAGGTGATTGATAGAGATAAAAAATAAAATTGTAGGAGGAGATTAGAAGATGCATAACGTTATTAATGTTGGGGTGTTAGGATTAGGTACAGTCGGAAGTGGTGTTGTCCACATTTTGAAAGAACATTATAAAAAAATCGCACTTGATACAGGATACGAAGTGAAAGTAAAAACAGTCGTTGTACGTGATTTGGAAAAAGAACGCGATGTTTGTATTGATGGAATTGCAGTAACAAGTCATGCAGATGAAGTTCTAAATGATTCAAATATTGATATTGTAGTAGAGGTAATGGGGGGAATTGAAGAAGCAAAACAGCATATTGTGAAGGCTTTACGAAATAAGAAGCATGTCGTAACAGCAAATAAAGATTTAATGGCTGTATACGGTGCGGAACTTCTTCAATTAGCGAACGTAAATGATTGTGATCTATGTTATGAGGCAAGTGTAGCGGGTGGTATTCCAGTGTTAAGAGGATTAACAGACGGATTAGCTTCAGATCAAATTGAAAAAATAATGGGAATTGTAAATGGAACAACAAATTACATGTTAACAAAGATGAGTCAAAATGGATGGTCGTATGAAGAGGCTTTACAGGAAGCACAAAAATTAGGATTCGCAGAATCAGATCCGACAGCAGATGTAGATGGACTAGATGCGGCGAGAAAGGTAGCGATCCTTGCGAATTTAGGGTTTTCGATGAATGTTTCATTAGATGATGTGCAAGTGAGAGGGATTCGAAAGGTTGAAAAAGAAGATTTACAAATGGCTGAAAAGTTAGGATTTACTATGAAACTAATTGGTAAAGCGGAGAAACAAGGATCAGCTATTCATTTAAGTGTAGAACCGACTCTTTTACCAAGCCGTCATCCGTTATCAAATGTAAATAATGAATTTAATGCAGTGTATGTTCACGGTCAAGCAGTAGGGGAAGTGATGTTTTACGGACCTGGAGCTGGGAAGTTACCGACTGGCTCTGCTGTAGTAAGTGATATTATTTCGATCGTTAAAAATATGAATCGAGTTCCGAAAAATAAAAGTGAGTTAAAAGAACCGGTGCCGTATGAATTACAAGGAGATGAAGAAGTTGTTTCGAAATATTTCTTACGTATTTCATTACAAGATGAGCCAGGGATGTTGCAAAAAGTAACAGAATGTTTCGTTAATTATTCTGTAAGTTTAAAAGAAGTGATTCAATTACCTTTGAATCGTGAACTTGCAGAAGTCGTTGTTGTGACACATCAAACTTCAAAATATCAATTCGAAAAAGTTTTAGGAGCGATAGAAGCTGTCGCAAGTGAAATAAACAGTTATTACATTATTGAGGAGGAAAAACAATATGTATAAAGGACTATTAAAACAGTATGCTGCTTATTTACCAGTGAATGAAAACACACCTGATGTCAGCTTAATGGAAGGGAATACACCTCTAATTCCATTATTAAATATATCAAAACAATTAGGGATTCACTTATATGGTAAGTATGAAGGAGCGAATCCAACAGGTTCTTTTAAAGATCGTGGTATGGTAATGGCGGTTGCTAAAGCGAAAGAAGAAGGTTCTGAGGCAATCATTTGTGCATCAACAGGTAATACATCGGCAGCGGCTGCAGCATATGCGGCACGCCTCGGAATGAAATGTATTATCGTAATCCCGGAAGGAAAGATTGCGCATGGAAAATTAGCGCAAGCAGTCGCTTATGGAGCTGAAATCATTTCAATAGAAGGAAATTTTGATGATGCACTTAAGGCTGTAAGAAACATTGCTGCGGAAGAGCCAATTACATTAGTAAACTCAGTGAACCCTTATCGAATTGAAGGGCAAAAAACAGCAGCGTTTGAAATTTGTGACCAGTTGCAAAAAGCGCCAGATGTTCTCGCTATTCCTGTTGGGAATGCAGGGAATATTACAGCATACTGGAAAGGGTTCTGTGAATATGAGAAAGAAAAAGGCTACAAAAAGCCAAGAATTCACGGGTTTGAAGCGGAAGGAGCAGCTGCAATTGTAAAGGGACATGTAATTGAAGAACCTGAAACAATTGCAACAGCTATACGTATCGGTAACCCAGCGAGTTGGTCATATGCAGTAGAGGCTGCTGAGCAGTCTCGAGGCGAGATAGATATGGTATCAGATGAGGAAATATTATATGCGTATAGATTGTTAGCAAAAACGGAAGGGGTTTTCGCTGAGCCAGGATCAAATGCTTCATTAGCTGGCGTAATGAAACATGTTCAATCTGGAAAAATCAAAAAAGGAGAAACAGTAGTTGCGGTATTAACTGGAAATGGTTTGAAAGATCCTGATATCGCAATTTCTTCTAATAAATTAGATATTGCAAGTGTTTCAAATGATATAGAACAAATTAAAGAACATATAAAAGGGGTGATTATGTCGTGATACCATTGAGAGTACGTGTGCCTGCTAGTACAGCAAATGTTGGTCCTGGATTTGATTCAGTAGGAATAGCTTTGTCATTGTATTTAGAGGTTGTTGTAAAGGGCACAGCTGATAAATGGCAAGTAATACATTCCTTTGAAGATTCAATTCCGACAGATGATAAAAATTTAATTGTTAGCACGGCATGTAAAGTATGTCCTTCTTTATCACCCCATATAATAGAAGTTACTAGTAATATTCCGCTAACAAGAGGACTAGGAAGTAGTGCCTCAGCGATTGTAGCAGGAATAGAGCTTGCGAATCAACTTGCTAATTTGAACTTAACGACTGATCAAAAGGTTCAAATTGCTACAAATTTTGAAGGGCATCCAGATAATGTTGCAGCTTCTATATTAGGTGGAACTGTAATCGGAGCACTTGATGGAAAGAATGTTTCAGTTGTAAGAATTGAAAGTAAGGAATTAGGCGTAATTTCTCTTATTCCAAATGAAGAGCTAAATACAGATGAAAGTCGATCTGTATTACCAGAAATGTTTCCGTTTCATGAAGCAGTTAAAGCTAGTGCGATAAGTAATGTATTAGTAGCAGCATTATGCCAAAAGCGGTGGGAAGTTGTAGGTGAAATGATGGAAAGAGATCATTTTCACGAGCCATATCGTTTAGAACTCGTACCGTTATTACCATCAATTCGTAAATGTGCAAAAGAATTCGGAGCATATGGAACGGCGCTTAGCGGTGCGGGGCCATCCATTTTCATATTAACGCCGTATGAGAAGCGTCAAGAAATAGCTGAGCAATTAGCGAAAGTATTTACCGCTATGAAAGTATGTGAGCTTGAAATCGATCATAAAGGGATTACTGTAAATAAGGAAGAACATATTGGATTATAAAAAGAGCTAGCATCGCTAGCTTTTTTTGTTGTACATATACTTTAAATCAGCATATAAAACGAAAATGAGTATTGTATAATTCAGTAAAGAGCGTATTAATTTTGGAGGTGATTATATGAGTTCAAAAGAGTCATCAGAAGAAAAAAGAGAACGTATAAGACAAAGCGAGTTAAAAAATAACCCTACCGGATCTTTGAATGATGGGCTCAATAGAGCGGAATCAGGTAGCCCTGTTGATATGACAGGGGGCATGAATTGGAAAGGTACAGGGATATTAATTTTAGTGCTAGTTTTAGGATATATTATATACACTTACTTTTTCAGGTAAGGAAAGCCTAGTGAAACTTTAATTTGTTTAATCACATTATTTGTGAGAATAAAAAACAAGGATTAAAGTCCCTCTGTATTACATATTAAAAAATAAATTATAGTTATTTGAGAATTTTTTATACTCATAATAGAGTTAGCGTTATGCTAGCTCTATTATTTTTTGCCATATTCCTGTAACAAAGCCCCTGTATATTCAGGGATGGAGGTGCAGGAGATGAAAAAAATGATAGCGATATGTCTTCTTACAACTATGTCATTTTCGACTTTAGTCGGGTGTGATGTAAAAGGTAATAATGCTGTACAAGAGTCTAAAATAAAGAAAGCGACGTATAAAGATTTTACTTACGATGTAAATCCAGAGACTTTCACATTAACTGTAGAACATGATGGTGTAAAGGAACAGGCATCGCAAGCTCTGCCGAAAATGAAGGTGTCGAATGTAAAAAAAGATAAGGATCGTACGTCGTGGGAATATCCAGATCAAAAAGTAAAAGTAAACTTAGAAAAGAAAAAAGACCACTTAAATATTGAAGTAGAATCGATTGGTGCAGAAAGCTTTACATGGCCGAAAGTACAGGCTGAAAATTATACACTTCCGTTATGGGAAGGTAAACAAATTCCGAGTAATGATGAGAATTGGAAGAAGTTTTTAAAGGATGATGCATATTCATTTGCTGAATCATTTTCTATGAAGTTTTTTGCATTAAATGGTTCGAAATATTCCATTGTATATATTGCGAATAATATATTTAATAATGAAGTGAAATTTCATCCGGATCCGAAAATAGGGTTTGATTTTATACATGAATTCCCGAGTATAAATAAAAATAAAACATATGGTTTTCAATTATATGTCACAAATACTGATGCAGTAAGTATTGCTAAGCTGTATAAGGATAACATTATGGAAAAAGGTGAATTTAAAACATTACAAGAAAAGGCAAGAAGAAATAAAGAAATTGAAAAACTTTATGGAGCGGCTCATTTTTATTTTTGGAATCAAAATGGTTTATCAGCAAGTAATGTAAATTGGCCGAAGTTAAGAGAGCAAATAAATAGCCCAGTGTTTAGCCATATAAAAGAGCTTATTCAAAAAAATAGTTCAGAGCCTGGGGAATTAAATGTATTTGAGCAAGTAAGTAAACAAGATTTCATTGATAAGTATCAAAAAAATGTTATTTTGCGTTATGTAAACGAAGTGTTATCAATGAAGGAATTGTATAAAGAGGATATTTTCCCGAAAGTTGATCAGGAGGCTAGTGAGTTATTAAAAAAAGGTATAGATCACTTATCGAAAGCAGAACTGTATAGCTTAAATAAGCATTTATTAAAGTCAGTACTTGGTGATTCAGTTGAAGATATAAGTAAGTGGGGAAACGCAGATGGAACGGATATAATAAAGGAAATGAAAGAAGAAGGGATAGACAAAGCTTGGATTGGTCTACCGAACTGGGAACAAGGATTTATGCAACCTAATTTTGTTACAGAAGCTAAGAAAATGGGATATTTAGTTGGTCCGTATGATTCTTATCATTCCATTCATGAGAAAGGTGATAAAAATTGGAACACAGCGTCCTTTAATGATCCATCGTTATATGAAGAGGCAACTGTAACGAAGAAAAATGGAGAAAAGGTGCAAGGGTTTTTAGGTAGAGGGCGAAAACTAAATCCAACATTATCACTTCCTAGTGTAAAAGAACGAATGAACGATATATTGCAAAATGGTCCTAAATATAATTCATGGTTTATCGATTGTGATGCAACGGGTGAAATTTACGATGACTATTCATCAGAACATGTAACGACACAGGAACAAGATTTAAAAGCAAGATTACAACGAATGGATTATATTGCCCAAGAAAAAGGTATGGTAGTTGGCTCTGAGGGCGGAAATGATTTTGCCAGTAGTACGATTGCATTTGCTCATGGAATTGAAACGCCAGTTATTAAATGGGACGATGAAGATATGCGGAAAAACAAAACAAGCCCGTATTATGTCGGTGGATATTATTCACCAAATCAAAATGTTCCAGAAAAATATGCAAAACAAGTACCGTTGAAAGAAGAATATAAACAAGTATATTTAAGTCCAGTATATTCGCTTCCTTTATATAAATTAGTATACAACGATTCCGTTATTACAACGCACCACTGGGAATGGGGAAGTTTGAAAGTAAAAGATGAGGTAGGAAACCGTATGCTATATGAGTTATTGTATAATGTTCCTCCTATGTACCATTTAGATGAAGTAGAGTGGAATCAGCATAAAAAAGAAATTACAGAGCATCTGAAAGTTTGGAATGAAGTTCATAAAAAGGCAGTAAAAGAAGAAATGACAAACTTTGCATACTTGTCAGAAGATAAGCTAGTACAATCTACTTCATATGGAAATGATATTAAAATTATTGTGAATTTCTCAAATGAAGATGTGGAAATAGAAAAAACGAAATTAAAAGCAAAGACTGCTTTAATTTATAATAATGGGAAGAAAATCATGTATACGCCGTTGGCGAAACAATAATGTGAAATATAACTGTATGAATAGAGAGTTAATAACTAACTTGACTCACTATTTTGTTCGTTCTTTCAGTTGAAAGTCAGATTATTTGAAATGAAAAGGTTGATAAATCTGTAATTTCGAATGTTACGAAGTGCTAAATTTTTGAAGTTAGTAAATAGTGACTTGCCAAAAATAAGTACGAGAGTATAATGTGAAATGGAATACATATTGAATTCACAATGTAACCTTACAAATTTGTAAGGTAATTGAAAGGAAATTCAATATGAAGATTACTAGACATACATTATACTAGGGAAAGAGAAAGAGAGGCGAATGGGTATGAGCTCTGAATTAGAACAAAATACGAGAAGTAATAAAAAGCGTTCTAAAAGAAAGTCAATAAAGTGGTTTATAATAATTCCATTGTTCTTACTTGTTTTTGGTGGAGTAGGATATGGGTCGTTAATATATAATAAAGCAAAAGCGGTTGTAAGTGATGCATATGCACAAATTGATAAATCATCAAAACGTGATAAAGAAGTGGAACCTTTAAAGGATAATATCTCAATTTTAATTATGGGTGTAGACGGTAGTGAAATGCGGAAAAGTCAATATGGTGAAGCGGTTCGAACAGATGCACTTTTATTAGCAACAATTAATAAAGATGATAAATCTGTTAAATTAGTTAGTATTCCGCGTGATTCACGTGTTTATATTCCATCTAGAAAAAAATTAGATAAAATTACGCATGCACATGTATTTGGTGGTGTTGAAAGTACACGAGATACTGTGGAAAGATTTTTAAATGTTCCAGTTGATTACTATGTGAAGTTTAACTTTGAGTCATTTGTTCAAATTGTAGATTCACTAGGTGGTATTGATATTGATGTACCTGTTACGTTCACAGAGCAAGATAGTAAAGACCAAGCAGGTATGATTCATTTAGAAAAAGGTTTCCAACATTTAAATGGAGAACAGGCACTTGCACTTGCAAGAACACGTAAAATTGATAGTGATGCAATGCGCGGACAGAGACAACAACTTGTAATAGAAGCAATTGCGAAAAAAGCAATGTCTGTTCAATCAATTAGCAAAATGGGCTCTCTACTTGATGCAGTTGATAAAAACATGAAAACAAACTTAACATTTGATGATATGCTTGCTATTACGAAAAACATGGCAGGATCGGATCTACAAATGGAAAAGATGCAAATTGAAGGTACTGATAAACGTATTGGTGGTATTTATTATTACATTCCAAATGAAAAAAATGTGAAAGATATTTCAAATAAACTGAATCAACATCTAGGTGTAACGCCAAAATCAGTTCTAAATGAAAAGTAAAAAAGATTGGCCTTTGCCAATCTTTTTTTATGGAAATGGATTTGTAACTTTTCTGTAACGATTTTTTATTCTAGAAAAATTATACTCATATGTATGAGATTATTGGATAAGCAAAAAGTAAAGATAAATACTGTTATAAGGAAAGATAACATATGCAAAAATGGATAAGCATTATGGGAATCGTCTTTATATTGACTGGATGTAAAATGTCTGAAGCTCCAACCAGTTTAATGGGAGCTCCTGCAAATGAAAAGTGGATTAATGAACTAAAAGAGCAAATAGATAAAGATTTGCCTGTTAATTATCGGTTGCTTACTCCAAAGTCTAATAAAGATAAACAAATGATTTGGTCAATGGATTTTAAACAAGATAATAAAAAAGAAGCCATCGTATTTTATAAATTGCCGAATGAAGATCGTAACGTATATTTAGCTGTATATGAGGAAATCGGCTATAAGTGGAAAATAAAGTCCACGCATAAATTTGATGGTGAGGATATAGATATCGTTGAAGTCGGTGATTTTACAGGGAATGGGAAGCGAGAATTATTAATTGGAATCTCTGTAAATCGTGAATCGTTAGAACATGTTATGTATGCTTTTTCAGAAGAAAATGATGATATGAAGGAGATTTATAATCGGCGTTACACGAAGTTATTTATAGAGGATCTAAATAGAAATGGTCTTAATGATATAAGCCTTGTTACTTATGAAAAAGATGAGAAGTTGACAGTTGAGCTTATTGAGCAGTTTAAGACAATATCAGAGGTTACATTTGATCCATTTATAAATAGTATTCAAAGAATACAAATGGGCCATATTTCTAAAACATTAAAGGCGATTGTAATTGATGCAGGAATTGGGGCTCATTCAGGTATAACTTATGTAGCAAAATTTGATAAGGATCATTATGAGGTACTACCTATAGATGGGAAAGAAGATTTATTCAATGAATATGTGGTGGAAAGTAAAGATGTAAATGAAGATGGTATTATTGAATTTGTTCGTACTGTACGACCAAAAGGTTGGGAAGATAAATCACATGGAGATAGTCCGCTCTTTGAACGTTACATACAGTGGAGTGAAGATGGAACGAAACCTATAGAAGAAAGATATATCGATATAGAAAAAGGGTATTTTGTGAAAATCCCTGAAGAGTTGATTGGGAAAATTACTATCCCAGATCAGCAGAAGGAATCAAATTCTCAAAAGTTTTTGGACGTAAATACAAATGAAATATGGCTTGAAGTCCAAATTTTTAAGCGGAAAGAATGGTTCAAAATAAAAGGATTCGAGGCAGCAGTGAAAACGGCTTCTCACGTATATGCAGTGCCGAAGCGATCAAAGTTTAAAAAAGTGAAAGCATATATAAAACCGCTAGCGGATTATCAACAAGAGTAGGGAGGTGGAAATTATGTCAACAATTTTAGTTTTAGAAGATGAAATGCCAATCCGTAGTTTTATTGTCTTAAATTTAAAGCGTGCTGGATTTTATGTATTAGAAGCTAGTACTGGAGAAGAAGCGTTACAGATTTTATGTGATCACACTGTTGATGTAGCGTTACTTGATGTCATGTTACCAGGAATTGATGGTTTTCAAGTTTGTAAAACTATTCGGGAAGAAAATAAAAAAATGGGCATTATTATGTTAACCGCACGTGTACAAGATGGAGATGTGGTGCAAGGACTAGGAATTGGGGCAGATGATTATATTACAAAACCGTTTAGTCCAGTAGAATTAACTGCACGTATACAATCTCTATTAAGAAGAATAGAAGTGCATAAAGAAAAAACGAATACAATTACGTCTGGTCCGTTTTCGTTAAATATTATAGAAGAAAGGTTATATAGAGATGGACAATTGGTTGATTTAACACCTACAGAGTATATGATTTTACAATACTTAATGAATCAATCCTCAAAGCCGGTTTCACGTGATGAAATTTTAAATATGATTTGGGGAACGAATTACGTAGGCGAGACGAAAGTCGTAGATGTAAATATGAGACGGTTACGCCAAAAGATAGAATGTAATCCATCAGAACCCGAATTTATCCTTACAGTGTGGGGAAAAGGATATGTGTGGAAGGAAAGTATAAGATGAAACGGAAAGTGACTTTATATTTTATGACGGTCATTACACTTATGCTTGTATTGTTTGAGGTAGTATTTTCGGTCTCAATTTATCGATATTATTATAATGGTATTGTGCAATATATAGAATCTCATGCGAAGGCGAGTACTCGATTTTTCTCAGAATACAATTCATTATATTTTATTCGTTTGCAAGAATATAGTGGTGACATAATTAGTAGTTTTCAATTAGATGGAACGGAATTACAGTTAATTGATCGTCATGGTTTGGTTATACAATCTTCAAGTGGTGAAAAAGTAGAAGGTAAAGTGAATATCCCACAATCTTTATTGGAAGGTGAAATGTATAATCAAGTTACTACTACGAAAGATAATGAAAAACAACTAGAAGTGCTAAGCCCACTTATACATCAAGGACAAACAATCGGTGTTTTAAAATATACGACAGTATTAACACATGTGAATGCAAAGATTATTGAAATTATTATGTTTACTATTGCCGTTGGTATTGTTATTTCATGTATTGTCTTCTCAATTAGTAGACGCTTGGCAAATTCTTTTGTTGAGCCAATTGAATCTATCATTCAAGCTTCTTCACAAATCGCAGAAGGAACGTTGAAAAATAAAATTAAAGAAGATTATCCTGGTGAATTAGGTGAATTAGCACATAGTTTAAACTATATGTCTGATAAAATAGAAAAAGCGGAACAGATGAAAAATGAATTTATCGCTTCTATTTCTCATGAAATACGAACACCTTTAACAGGAATTAAAGGTTGGAGTGAGACGCTTAAAACAGTAGAACATTTAACAGAAGAAGAAATCAAGCAAGGTATGGGGATTATTTCCGGTGAGACAGACCGATTGATTCATTTAGTAGAAGAATTGTTAGATTTTTCAAGATTACAATCAAATCATTTTAATTTATATAAACAAAAGGTGCAATTGTACGATATACTAGAGGAGACGATTTGGCAATTAACTCCTAACGCTGAAAAGAAACAAATTCAATTCATTAATACTATAGAACGAATTGAATTGTTGGGAGACCGAAATAGGCTAAAGCAAATTTTCTTGAATATTATTCAAAATGCAATTAAATATTCACATGAAAATGGTACTGTATACATTGAAGCGACTAAAAATGAAGGACAAGCAGTGATAAAGGTGAAAGATGAAGGGATTGGAATTGCTAAAGAGCATTTACCATATATAGAGCAGTCTTTTTACCAGATTAATAATCATGCTGCAGGTGCAGGCCTTGGCTTAGCTATCGTAAAAAAAATGGTGGAGCTTCATAGAGGTACACTTAGTATTGTGAGTAAAGAAGGAATAGGAACAACAATTTTGATAAAACTCCCATTATAATACATATACAGTCTATTTATCACGGTATTTGTGGGTAGTGAGATTCCCGACTCAAAATTCGGCTAGAGCAAAGAAGGTAGGTGGGAAATTAACTGCCCGTAAACACTCGATTGGTGAAGGTTAATAATCAGTGGGGGATGAATACCCCCCACTGATTAAAGTTTCACTTTATATCGTGCAATAAAATAAATAGATGTATAATTACATTGGGTGATTTAAATATAAGATTAATAGGGAGAGGAATTCGATAGAATGGAAAAAGCTTTTAATATGAAACGAGTAGTAGTCGTTTTAATAGCGGTTGCAGCAGTAGCTATTGGGTATTTTATGTTTCAATCAATTACTTCACCAGCAAAGGCTGTTGCAAAACAAGAAAATGTAGTACAGCTTGCAAGTGAACAATCAAAAGTTGAATTGAATAAAACGGCACCAAGTCGTTTTAATGGAAAAGAAAGAAAAGTTGCTTATCTTACATTTGATGATGGACCAGGCAAATATACGGCTGAATTATTAAATACGTTAAAACAGCATGATGCGAAGGCGACATTCTTTTTAATTGGAGCGAATGTAAAAGAGTTTCCGGATTTAGTGAAACGTGAAAATGCAGAGGGACATTATGTAGGTATGCATAGTATGACACATAATTTTGCAAAGTTATATAAAAATGGTGAATATGTAAATGAGATGAAAGAAGACCAAAGCTTAATTACTAATATTATTGGAAAATCACCTAAATTAACACGTCCACCATATGGTTCGATGCCTGGATTAAATGAAGGCCTTCGAAATAAAGTGGTAGAAGGCGGTTTTAAAGTTTGGGATTGGACAATTGATTCATTAGATTGGAAATATAATAAAATGCAAGTTGATGCAGCTGCAGCGCAAATTGCTCAAAACGTATTAACAAATGCAACAAAACCACAAGAAGTAATTTTAATGCATGATATTCACCCGCAATCAGTCGCTGCTGTGCCAGCAATTTTAAAGGGGTTAAAAGAAAAGGGTTATGAGTTTGAAGCTTATCATGAAGAAAGTCACTTCCCAGTGAACTTCTGGCATGATAACCGTATGTAATGGAGGAATGAATGTTGAAGTATGGAAAAGTAGCATTAGTTGGAGCGTTATCAGTAGGGGTATTAACAGGGTGTTTCGGTGAAAAGCCAGAAGAAAATTTATATACAGCTTTTGAAACAGCAGCGACACAAGAAAAGTCTTTAGTTGATGAAGCGAAAAAATTAGAGGGTTTAGAGAAGCAAGGTCAAGAACTATATTCTCAAATTTTACAAGAAGGTAAAGATCATAATGACGCAGTTATGAAAAAGATAGAACAAGCGACTGCAAATGTAGCTGACCGTGAAAAAGTATTGAAAAACGAAAAAGAAATGCTAGAAAAAGCGCAGAAGGAAACGAAATCCGTTCAAAGTAATATAGAAAAACTTGAAGATAAGAAAGTGCAAAAGCAAGCAAAGGCAGTTGAAGAGTCGTATAAAAAACGTTACGATGCATTCCAAAAGATGAATGAAAACTACACGAAGGCGTTAGCGACTGAAAAAGAATTGTACGAACAATTAAAGGTAAAAGAAACGAAATTAAAAGAGATTGGTGAGAAAGTTAAAACTTTTAATGAGTTAAATGGAGAAGCACAAAAGTCGAAAGAGCAGTTTAACAATTATACAAAAGAGTATAATGACAGTAAATTAGCATTTTATAAAGATGCGCAGATTAAGATTAAAGAACAGAAATAAAGAAAGTTCTTAATCGGAATATAAAGCCGAAAAAACATATAAAAATGTTTTTTCGGCTTTTATCGTTAAATGAATAGAAAAGACTGGAATAGATATCATAAAAGAGTTATAGTGAATTATTCGAAGGGAAACATTGTAAAGTAAGGAGAATGAAACATGTCATATGAATTTTTACTCAAATTAGGTTTAGCGCTCTTTTTAGGATTATTCATCGGGATAGATAGGCAGCTAAAGAATAAACCGCTTGGTGTGAAAACAAGTATGGTTATTTCTGTAGCAAGTTGTTTAATTACGATGGTTTCAATTGAATCAGTTCATGTATATTCTGTTCCAGGTCATACAAATATGGATCCAATGCGTCTTGCTGCTCAAATTGTGAGCGGAATCGGTTTCCTTGGAGCAGGTGTCATTTTACGAAGAAGTAATGACGTTATTTCTGGATTAACGACAGCTTCTATGGTGTGGGCTGCTTCAGCTTTAGGTATAGCAATTGGAGCAGGGTTTTATTTGCAAGCGACCGTTGCCATGATTTTAATTATTTTAGCGATTAACGTACTTCCGCAAATTGTGAAAATTGCAGGCCCGTATTCATTAAGACAAAAGGACTTATCTATAAAAATTACTGTAAAAGAGCACCAAGAATTAGATGGTATATTTAAGCAAATTAAAAAATTAGGCATGCATGTAAAACGAGTGAAAATTAAAGATATTGATAGTGGTGCATTTCAGCAATTGGAGATGGTTATTTTAGCTCCAGAAGATTTATATACAACTGAGTTATATAGTTCACTAAAAGAGATTGATCGAGTTGTTTCAGTTGAAGTTGAAAGTAGATAAAAAAGGTGATGAAAATTCACTCTTTTTTTTACGCGTAAAAAAACAGTTTGCTATAATTATTCTCTAAAGGGGATGAGAATGGTGGAGATACACATTAGAAGGGCGACAAAATCGGATATTGCAGCAATAGCAAAAGTACATGTGGAAAGCTGGAAAACAACGTATACCGGGATATTCGAAAACGAAATTTTAGAAAATGTAACATTTGAACAAAGAAAAAAGCAGTGGGAGAATATTTTTCAAAAAGAAGATAATTACCAATTCAGATTTGTAGCAGAAACGTTAAATGGAAAAATAATCGGATTCATTGATGGGGGAGTTGAAAGAAGCGGTACATATAATTGTGATGGGGAATTATATGCGATCTATCTGTTACAACAGTATCAAGGAATGAAAATAGGACAAAAATTATTTCAAGCGTTACTGTCGGAATGTATAAAAAATGGTATGCAATCTCTTTTAGTTTGGGTCGTTACTAATAATCCCGCTAAAAAGTTTTATGAAAAATATAATCCTGAAAAAATTGATACGAAATTTTTAGAGAGAGTACAGGTAGAAGAAACAGCGTATTGCTGGAGGAATATAAATAATATTATTATGTAAACTGTATGTTTTTAAAAGGTATACCTTTAATTGGTATACCTTTTTGTTTAACTCTGTTCAATCGATTAATAACGAGTAATGTGAAAAATAATGAATAGTTAACTTGAGAGTAAAAACTTTTCTATTGTATTTTTAATTAGATGAAATAAATGATAGAAAAGGAAAAAAATTTAGTTAGATAAAAAAATTCTGAAATATACTCTTGAATTGATAATAACAATCAATTAGAATCATAATTGATAATGATATTCAATCATTGGTTGTTTTATAAAATTTCGATAGCGTTAATATAAAGAGGAGGACCAGTATGCAGCATGCGAAACAAATCGCAGAACATGCAACAATACAAAGTTTTTTAAACTGTTATTTAAGAGAAACAGGGAGTGGAGAATGGATTACAGAGGATGAAAGAATGGAAAGTATCTTCAGTAATACGTTGAATAGAAATGTAGTCCCCACATATTTATGTTGTCGGCTATCGGCACAGAATGTTACTTTGTATGGAGAAGTTATATATAAATCAGCAACAGATCGCCATTTGTTTGGAGAACAGTTTTATTATCAAATTGGAGAAACTAAAACTGTTATAAAAGCAGATTATGTTACAGTTATTACATTTTTAATAAAAGAGATGTCTATCAACTATGGAGAAGGAACTAATCCTGCTGAGCTTATGCTTCGAGTTATTCGCAGTTGTCAAAATATTGAAGAATTTACAAAAGAGAGAGCAGAAGATACATCTGCATTATATGGTTTCCATACAACTTTTATAGAGGCGGAGCAATCTTTATTATTTGGGCATTTAACTCATCCTACCCCAAAGAGTAGACAAGGTATATTGGATTGGAAAAGTGCAATGTATTCTCCAGAATTAAAAGGAGAATGCCAGCTTCATTATTTTCGCGCACATAAAAGTATAGTAAATGAAAAATCATTATTATTAGATTCTACAACAACGATTATAAAAGAAGAATTAAGTAAAGATGAGATGGTAAATGAGGAATTTATAGAGAAGTACTGTAAGGAAGATGAATATTCATTAATTCCAATTCATCCGCTTCAGGCTGAATGGTTATTACATCAACCTTATGTACAAGAGTGGATAAATCAAGGAGTGCTTGAATATATTGGTCCAGTAGGTAAGTGTTATATGGCAACATCATCACTTAGGACGCTATATCATCCTCATTCGAAATATATGCTTAAGTTTTCCTTTCCAGTGAAAGTAACAAATTCAATGCGCATTAATAAGTTGAAAGAACTTGAGAGTGGCCTTGAAGGGAAGGAAATGTTAAATACGGCTATTGGTGAAGTACGAGAAAGATTCCCAGGCTTTGATTTTATTTGTGATCCAGCCTTTATTACATTAAATTATGGAACACAAGAATCTGGATTTGAAGTAATTATTCGCGAGAACCCTTTCTATAGTGAACATGCAAATGATGCTACATTAATTGCTGGACTAGTTCAAGATGCTATTCCTGGAGAGCGCACTCGTTTATCGAATATAATTCATCATATAGCAGAGTTAGAAAATAGAAGCTGTGAAGAAGTAAGTTTAGAGTGGTTTAGACGGTATGTAAATATTTCTTTAAAGCCGATGGTATGGATGTATTTACAGTATGGAGTTGCATTAGAAGCTCATCAACAAAATAGTGTTGTACAGTTGAAGGATGGTTATCCAGTAAAATATTATTTCCGTGATAATCAAGGGTTTTATTTCTGTAATTCAATGAAAGAGATGCTTAATAATGAGTTATCTGGTATTGGAGAACGTACTGGGAATTTATATGACGATTATATTGTAGATGAAAGGTTTCGTTACTATTTAATTTTTAATCATATGTTTGGACTTATTAACGGTTTTGGTACGGCAGGATTAATTAAGGAGGAAATTCTACTTTCTAAATTAAGGTCTGTATTGGAATCATTCCTTCCATATAACCGTGAACCTTCTACATTTTTAAGAGAATTGTTGGAAGAGGATAAGTTGGCATGTAAAGCAAATTTATTAACGAGATTTTTCGATGTCGATGAATTAACAAATCCATTAGAGCAAGCAATTTATGTGCAAGTGCATAATCCACTCGTTAGAGAAGTGGCTGTTCGTTCATAAATAGCGTTAAAATTTCACGTAATACAAATAATGGAATTTGGTATTTCGTCATAAGTGGAGGAGTTTATGAAAGTGGATATGTATCACACGAAAATATTGAAGGCACTTGAATCAGAAGAATACATTTCAGTGCGAAGAAGGGTGTTACGTCAGTTAGTAGAATCGTTAATTTATGAGGGGATTATAACGCCAGTTCGTGTAGAGAAGGAAGAACAAATTCTTTTTATTATACAAGGACTTGATGAAGAAAACAAAAATGTTTCGTACCAATGTCACGGAAGAGAAAGGATGACATTTGGACGTATTGCTGTAGACTCGTTACTAATACGAGTGCAAGATGAACAACAAGAAATACAATCTGTGTCGCAATTTTTAGAAGAAGTTTTTCGGGTTGTTAACGTAGAACGAACTAGATTAGATTCTTTTATTCACGAATTAGAACAAACAATATTTAAAGACACGATTGCACAATATGAAAGAAATAAAAGGGAGGAATATACTCGAAAATCTTACGATGAGTTTGAAAGCCATTTAATAGACGGTCACCCGTATCATCCTAGCTATAAAGCGCGCATTGGATTTCAATATCGTGACAATTTTCAATATGGATATGAATTCATGAAGCCAATAAAACTCATATGGATTGCAGCACATAAGAAATATGCGACTGTAGGTTATGAAAATGAAATGATTTATAGCAATACTTTAACAGAAGAAATTGGTGTGCAGAGAATAGAAGAATATATAAATCGTATTCAAAATATGGGATGTAATCCAAAACAGTATTTGTTTATCCCAGTCCACCCTTGGCAGTGGGAGAACTTTATTATTCCTAATTATGCTGATCATATACAGGGGAAATATGTGATTTATTTAGGGGAATCATCGGATGAATACTGCGCCCAACAGTCAATGAGAACGTTAAGAAATATGACGAATCCAAATAAGCCATATGTTAAGTTATCGATGAATTTACTTAATACTTCAACTATCCGTACGTTGAAACCACATTCGGTTGTGAGTGCACCAGCTATATCAAATTGGTTAAGTGATGTCGTAAGTCAGGATCCTTATTTAAGGGATGAATCGCGCTTGATTTTATTAAAGGAATTCTCGAGCGTAACGTATGATACGAATAAGAAAGCTACATATGGTTCATTAGGATGTATTTGGCGTGAAAGCGTTCACAAATATGTAGATAAACAAGAGGATGCAGTTCCCTTTAATGGCTTATATGCAAAAAAGAAAGATAGTACACCAATTATTGATGCATGGTTAAACAAATATGGAATAGAAAATTGGCTGCAAGTACTTATTCAAAAAGCGATAATACCGGTTTTACATCTTGTTGTAGAGCACGGGATCGCATTAGAATCACACGGTCAAAATATGATTTTAGTCCATAAAGAAGGGCTACCTGTCCGGGTTGCATTAAAGGACTTTCATGAAGGACTTGAGTTTTATCGTCCATACTTGAAAGAAATTGACAAATGCCCTGAGTTTACAAAAATGCATAAAACGTATGTGAACGGAAAAATGAATGATTTCTTTGAAATGGATCGCATCGAATGTTTGCAAGAGATGGTTTTAGATGCACTTTTCTTATTTAATCTAGGAGAGTTAGCTTTCATACTTGCGGATGAATATGAATGGAAAGAAGAACGTTTTTGGATGATGATTGTCGAAGAAATTGAAAATCATTTTAGAAAATATCCACATTTGAAAGAGAGATTTGAATCCATTCAATTATACACAGCTACTTTCTATGCGGAGCAATTAACGAAGCGTCGTTTATATTTGGATGTAGAATCGCTTGTTCATGAAGTTCCAAATCCATTGTATAGTGCAAAGCAACTTAACATACAAAAATCATTTGTTACAGGGGGAAATTATGCTAATCGTTAATAAACAAGAGTATAGTAAAAATGATTTTGAATCGAGATTACAAGTTTACGAGGAAATGGAACAATTTCAAGCAGCACAAGGAAATAGATTTGCACTTTGTCTGAAAGATCCATTTGATATTATTACACTTGTGTTTTTCTTAAAAGAAAAGAAATCATCTGTACTTCTTATACATGAAGATACACCAAAAGATACGGCTATTAAAATGGCAAGGCGTGCAAATTGTACGGGACTTTTATATGGAGAATGTAGCGAATTTACAAAATTAGAAGTAGTGAATTCAGTGCTACAAGAGCCTTCTTTATTGCAATATAGCTCAGGAACCACGGGAGAACCGAAATTGATTTGCAGATCATGGACGGAAGTTGATACTGAAATAGTTGCTTATAATGAAGCTTTAAATTGTGAAGAAGATGAAGTACCGATTGTTATGGCTCCTGTTTCACATTCATACGGATTAATATGTGGTACGTTATCTTCTATTACAAGAGGAAGTAAGCCTATAATTATTACGAATAAAAACCCTAAATTTGCATTAAATATTATTCGCAATACAGAAAAACATATCATATATGCAGTACCATTGATGCTACATATTATGGGGAGTTTTCCACTAGGAACGTTCCAGTTTCATAAAATTATGACATCCGGATCACCTTTGCCCGAAACATTATTTTATAAACTAAATGAAATGACAACGTACATGATGCAGCAATATGGATGTTCTGAAGCTGGTTGTATTAGTATATGTCATGATATGGAGAGTCATTTAGATTTAGGAAAACCACTTCCACATGTAAGTATAAACATAGGATCAGATGAAAACGAGCCTGAAGAAATCGTAGTGAAAATTGCTGGAAAGGAAATTTATACGAAAGATTTAGGGTATGAATCTGAGCGCGGCCTTCACTTTATGGGGCGTATGGATGATGTAATCAATGTTTCAGGGTTAAAAGTGTTTCCTATAGAGGTGGAAGAAACGATTCTTCGATTAGAAGGTATTCAAGAAGCCATTGTATACCGAGGGAAACATCCAGTGATGGGAGAAATCGTAAAAGCGAAAGTAATCTCTCATATTGACCCAGTACAAATAAGAGAATGGTGTATTCAGCACTTACCGTCTTATAAAGTTCCGTATGAAATTGAAAGTGTAACTGAAATTCCGAAAAATAAAACTGGAAAAGTAAGTAGAAAATTACTAGAGATGGGAGAGGTTACAACATGAGACGTGAAACGTTAAAGAGTGCAGTGCTGAAAATTATGACAGAAAAAATGGAACTGAAAAATGTAACGCATTTAGAAGAAACAATGCGTTTAAATCAAGATTTATATATAGATTCGGTAATGATGTTGCAGCTTATCGTATACATAGAAATGGATTTGAAGTTATGTGTCCCAGAGGATGAGGTAGATCCAAAGGCGTTTCTTACTGTAGGATCTTTACTTGATTTTATGGAAGAGTTACAGCCGTTACAAGAATCAAATGTGAATAACTAACCTTGGAGAAAGTGGATGAGAGTATGACTTCAATTAAAGTGCACTGTTTAGTGAGCTGTTTTTGTGAAATTATAAAAAGACGCGGTGATATAGATTTTCGTCCATTTTATTTTGGACTATGGGATGGAGACTTTGATATAACAGAAGGCGGAATTATTTCGTATCACTCCGAAAACATTAACCATGATAATTATTTACTTTGGTATGAAAAACTGTATGGTATTAAAGTGAACGAATGGTATGATCATGCAAAAGATAAAGATAGAAATGTAGAAACATTTTTAGAATTAGTAGAAAATAAGCCGGAAAATCGTTATGTAATTGTAATGGTGGATATGTCTTTATTACCAGAGAGGGAAAATAAGTTTCACCAAAAACCATTTCCGCATTATTTAATGATATCGAAGACAGAGAAAGAAGAAGAATGGTTCATGTTAGATCCTGATTTTCGTTGGGAAGGGAATATGGAAAGAGAAAAAGTGATTCACTCTGTTCAAGATAATCCATTTGGTGGTGGTTATTTCATTGATGTAGAGGCGATTCAGGAGCCGACGCAAGAAATGGTAGCTAATTATTTCACTGAGACATTCAAAAAGTATGATAATGAACTGACTATGGAATTAAAAAATTTAATTATAAAAATGGCAAATGAGGAAGAGGGGTATTCGCTCTCTAAGCTTGTAGCAGCAGTAAAACAAATACCAGTACTTGCAATTCGTAAATATAGTTATGAACATGCCTTTGCATACTTCCGTGAAACGTTACAATACTCGGAAGAGGAGTTTGATTATTGGTGTGATCGGGTAGAGGATATTGTACAAGGATTTACAAATGTACAGTATCGTGCAATTAAAATGGCAATGACGAATAATAAGGGTATGCTCGTATCGATTATTGAAAAACTGGATGAAATGAATGCAATTGAACTGCAAATTAAGAAGGAATTAGAGAGACAGTTTCTATCATGGAAAGGTATGAAAACAAATCAGTCTGTCGTAACTCTTTAAAAAGCTAACTGAATTTTAAGATAGGGGAGTTTAAAGTTATGAAATATTCGCTATGTACCATTTCATTTCGTCATCAATTAATTTCATTTACTGATATTGTTCAATTTGCATATGAAAACGGTTTTGAAGGAATTGAATTGTGGGGAACTCATGCACAAAATTTGTATGTGCAAGAGCGTGAAACGACAGAACGAGAGTTGAATTTTTTAAAGGATAAAAACTTAGAAATTACGATGATAAGTGATTATTTAGACATATCATTATCAGCAGATTTTGAAAAAACGATGGGGAAATGTGAACAACTCGTAATGTTAGCAAATTGGTTTAATACGAATAAAATTCGTACGTTTGCCGGACAAAAAGGGAGTGTAGACTTCTCGAAACAAGAGAGGCAAGAGTATGTAAAGCGAATCCACAAGATTTGTGATTTATTTGCTCAGCATAATATGTATGTACTTTTAGAAACACATCCAAATACGTTAACGGACACGTTGCCGTCTACTTTGGAATTATTAGAAGAAGTAGACCATCCGAATTTGAAAATAAACCTTGATTTTCTTCATATATGGGAGTCTGGTGCAGATCCAATAGACAGTTTTCATCGACTAAGACCGTGGATACAACATTACCATTTTAAGAATATATCGTCAGCGGATTATTTACATGTATTTGAACCTAATAATGTATATGCCGCAGCGGGAAGTCGTATTGGTATGGTTCCATTATTTGAAGGTATTGTAAATTATGATGATATCATCCGGGAAGTGCGAGATACGGACTATTTTGCTTCGCTAGAATGGTTTGGACACAACGCGAAAGATATATTAAAAGAAGAAATGAAAGTATTAACAGATAGAAGATTAGAGGTAGTAACCTCGTAATATAAAATGATAAAAGAGTCTCTATTTAGAGTCTCTTTTTTTATAGTTAAAAATAACCAAAAATTACCATGTATTTAAATTCGAATTTGGCACAATTTATATATATATCAAGGAGGTGATTGGTAATGGCTAGAAATCGTAATTCTAATCAATTAGCATCACATGGAGCACAAGCGGCTCTAGATCAAATGAAATATGAAATTGCACAAGAGTTTGGTGTACAACTTGGAGCTGAAACTTCTTCACGTGCAAACGGTTCTGTAGGTGGTGAAATCACGAAACGCCTTGTAGCGATGGCAGAACAACAACTTGGTGGCGGATATACTCGCTAAATGTAGAAGGTTATAGGAGAAAGGAAGGATTCTTCCTTTCTTTTTTTTTTCAATTAATTGGTATGGATATATAGCGAACTGGATTCAAACAATAGGAATAATACTATATTTTACCCAATTTCTTTCGTTGTGAATGGGAAGTAGTAAAGATGTAATAGCCCTGGTGGAATGAAAAATTACGTTCCATCAGGGCTATTATATGGCAAGAAATATATGATGAAAGGTTCCGAAGTCAACATGTTAAAAAAAGAAAACTGTTGTTTAATTGCGCTTGCATCAGTTCCACTTGTTATGACATTAGGGAATTCAATGCTCATTCCAATACTGCCGACTATCGAAAAGAAATTACATATTTCATCGTTTCAAGTATCCATGATTATTACAATTTACTCCATAGTTGCAATTTTACTTATACCGATTGCTGGTTATTTATCAGATAGATGGGGACGGAAGATGGTAATGGTTCCGAGTTTACTGATTGCGGCTATCGGAGGAGCGGTAACTGGTTGGGTATCATGGAAAGTTGATAATCCCTACGTTTGGATACTTATCGGTAGAGCGATTCAAGGTATTGGTGCTGCTGGTGCAATGCCAGTTGTTATACCGTGTGTTGGTGATTTATACAAAGATGAAAAACAGGTTAGCGCAGGTTTAGGAATCATTGAGACATCAAATACATTTGGAAAAGTGCTCAGCCCTATTTTAGGATCTGCTCTAGCTGCCATTATATGGTTCTTACCATTTTGGGCGATTCCAGTTTTATGTGTAGTATCGATTGTTTTATTACTGGTACTAGTAAAAGCAAAAAAACAAGAAGGAGAAGTACCACCATTAAAAGAGTTTATTCAAGCTATTATCTCTACGTTTCGAGAAAAGGGAAGATGGTTAATTGCCATTTTTGCACTAGGTGCAATTATAATGCTTATTTTATTCGGAATTCTCTTTTATTTGTCTACTATACTGGAGTCAAAGTATGACATTCATGGTATATGGAAAGGGTGTGTACTTGCTATTCCTTTGCTTGTATTATCGATTAGTTCATATATGGCTGGTAAAAAAATTGGAGATAATCAAAATGTTATGAAGAAGTGTATTTATATTGGCTTTTTACTGGCTGCGGCATCAGTCATAATCCCTTTATTTATAAAAGGGATCTATTTACTACTTCTATGTCTCGTTATTATGGGAGTAGGAATTGGTATGGCACTCCCATGTTTAGATGCCCTAATTACACAAGGGATTGAAAAGGAGCAGAGAGGCACGGTTACGTCATTTTATAGTTCGATGCGATTTATCGGTGTAGCAGCTGGACCACCCCTATATTCATTTTTTATGAAAGGGTCGGACCATGAAGTGTTTTATTTGACAAGTATTTTCGCTGTTATTGGTGCCGTTATAGCAATGATTTGGATTAAACCAGCAAAAGATGAAAAGGCAATAAAACAGAAGCCAGAACCGACTGCATAATTTGAAATAGGATTGCATGACCTATAATTAGCGTGCAATCCTATTAATTTAGTTAGGGAAAATAACTTGTTTTAACATATAAAGTGCGACTCCCCATATGACGAGGCCTGAAATTTTGTTTAATAATACGATTGCCTTTCCAGTTGAGTCTAGCCTCTTTAAAAACTTTCCAGCTAAAGCTAAGCTAATAAACCAAATCCAAGAAATGATAATCGTTGCAGATGTAAAAGCCCATTTTTCACTTCCTATATATTGAATAGAATTTGTCCCAATTACACCGATTGTATCTAAAATCGCATGTGGATTTAATAACGAAACCGATACAGCGAAAATAATTTGTTTTTTTAAAGGCATGCTTTTTTCTTGTTTTACATCTTTGGAAGGCTTACTTCTCCAAATAACGAAGCCCATATATATGAGAAAGATAAATCCAATCGTATATAATGTCGTCGTTAGCCAAGAAAAAGTAAGGAGTACAAGGGATACACCCTGTACTGCAATTAATATTAGTAACGTATCACATAGAGAAGCAGTTAATACTACAGGGGCTGCCCTCCAAATATTAGGTTGGCTCGCACCTTGGTTAAATACGAAAACATTTTGGACACCTAATGGAATGATAAGGCCAAATGCAAGGATGATACCGTGAATAATCGCTTCACTCATTATATTACCTCCTACTTTAATTCATTATGATAGTGTATATTGTATAGAAGAAATGAAAATTTGTATCCATCCATATGGTTGGGGAGGTCACCAACCAAAAAGAATGTAAGGTGATATGTATGATGGAAAGATTAGTTTGGAAGCCTGATATGTCTTTAGCGTCTCCTTTGTATAAACAAATAGAAACGTATATAAAAGAAAGAATCGTTAATGGAGAATGGACTGTTGGAACAAAGTTACCTTCACAAAGAGATTTGGCACATACATTTGGTGTGAATCGAAGTACAATTGTAATGGCTTTCGATGAACTAGCAGTAAAAGGGTACATTGAGGGAAATGGCCGAAAGGGAACGATTGTTGTAAATAATAATGAGAACACTTCAACATATGCTCCGCCTCCTAATTGGCAGTCTTATGTAGAAACAGGGCTTCATTATCCGAACCTTCCTGCTATTCAAGATATTAATCAAGCTGAATTTTATCCGCATGTAATTCGTTTAGGAACAGGTGAACTCGCGCCGAGTCTCTTACCTGAAAAAAAGATGAAACTAATAATGAATAAGCTGTTGCAATCAAACGTGCCACTTGGATATGAAGAGCCGAAAGGAAATCTCTATTTAAGGGAGAAAATTGCGGGCTACTTAAAAGGGCATGGTGTATATGTATCTCCTGATTCTATTTTAATTGTTTCAGGAGCAATTCAAGCGTTGCAACTTATTTCTATGGGTCTTCTTCCGAAAGGGGCATCGATTTTACTAGAAAAACCATCCTATTTATATTCGCTTAATGTTTTTCAATCAGCAGGAATGCGTTTAATTGGAATACCAATGGATGAGAATGGATTAAATGCATCATATATTGCGAAATATAAGAAGCAATTTAACGCATCTATTTTATATACAATTCCGTCTTTTCATAATCCGACGAACTTTAGTATGAATGCAGAGAAGCGGAAAGAAGTAATGGAGATATGTAATGAAATTGGATTGCCTATTATAGAGGACGCAGTGTATCAAGACTTATGGTTTGATGAGCCTGTTTCAAAGCCTTTAAAAGCATATGATAAAAACGGAATTGTACTACATATCGGGAGTATGTCTAAAGTGATTAGTCCAGGTTTAAGAATTGGATGGATTGTTGGACCTGAATCAGTAATTCAAAGGTTGGCAGATATAAAAATGCAAACAGATTATGGTTCGAGTTCTATATCCCAGCAAATTGCAGCAGAATGGTTTACAAATGGATTATATGATGAACATTTACAGTTTGTAAGAAATGAATTGAAGAAACGTAGAGATTTTATGTTACATATGTTAGAGAAATATTGTCGTGAAATAGCAACATGGTATGAACCGACAGGTGGTTTTTATATTTGGTTACATATGAATGTACCTGTTTCGAATCGTAGCTTATTTGACAAAGCTTTACAAGAAAAGATTTTATTAAATCCAGGTACTTTGTATGATAGAAGTGCAAACCAATTTTTGCGACTATCGTATTCATATGCAACGTTAGAAGAAATTGAAATAGGTATAAAAAAACTTGCACAACTAATTAAAATGTAAAAGGAGAAAGTAATGAAACAATATGTAATTTGCCAAATTATCGATGGAGATAAATATTTAGCTGCTTATGCAGAGACGAAGCAGGACGCAGTCGAAAAAGTAGAACTGCTAGGATTAAGAACGGGAAATCGTTACATAGTAATTACCGCGGAAGAAGCGAAAGGGTTAACTTATCCGTAAGCAATGTGTGGGGTACGTAGTTGGTAAATAAGCCTAGTAATATATGAAATTACTAGGCTTATTTAATATTAAAGCGTTAAGAAATCCCGTATGAAAATAATAATATTATGAGTCAAGCTGACGGAAAAATCTATTGGTTTTGCGATCTTGATTTCCATTTCTATATTCATCAACATATTGTCTGAAGTTCCAAGATTGTAAAAACTTATTTGCGGAGTTATAACCAGAATTGTAAAGCCATTCTTTTTCCTCTTTCGTTAATTCAAAATTTGTACTTGTAATCGTCCCTGTAGGAATTGTAATTGTTCTTGCTTTTGATTCTTTATCTAAATGCCGTAAATCATGAGCTTGCATCATTGTTTTAAATAGTCCTTTGAACATGGAAATGGGCTCTTTATAATGGGCGGGATCAGCTTGAATTTCATCTTTTACAAAATGAAATCCAAAAGTTGGCCAGCGAGGTGAGGTAGGGGAGTCAAAAATCCAAATGGGATAATTGCTTAAAATCCCACCATCAACCATATAACAAGGTTGTTTCCATTTTGGTGTTCTCCATTTTACTGGTTCAAAGAAGAAAGGAATGGTACTACTCATTCTTACTGCCTTAGCAATCGAGAAGCGATAATTTAAAAATCCGTAGTTTGGCAAGTCATCGGGAAAGACAACCATTTTACCGTTGCTTATATCAGAAGCAATAATTTTAAGTTTGTTTAAATCAGGTAAATCTGTAAATAAGTGAACTCCTTTTTTTCGTAGTAATTCTTCAAGCCATTCTTCTATAAATACATTGGAATAAATACCTAGAGTAGACCATGCACTTATTCCTTTACCGATAAACGGGATTCTATCAAGGAAAGTTTTCTTCATAAATTTGTTATAATCAATATCAGTTATAATTGTTTTTAATTCTGAACAAGAATAGCCAGCAGCTAAAAGAGCTGCAATAATAGCACCAGCCGATGTTCCAGCTACACGCTCCCATTCATACCCTTTTTCAGCTAACGCGCAAATTGCCCCTACATGTGCAATTCCACGCACACCGCCTCCTTCAAAAACACCATCAATTTTCATTGCACATACTTCCTTTCTAAAAATGAAAATGTAAAAAAAGCACGTAATATACGTGCTTTTTTACAATAGTTTTTAAGTTTACTAGCAGCCTACAAAGCCGCCCCAACAGCTAGCTCCGATGATGATTAGAAGGATAAATAAAACGATTAATAAAGCGAAACCTCCATAACCACATCCACCACAACTACCGCCGTAACCGTAACCGCCGCAACTATATCCGTAACCCATGTGGAATTCCTCCTTAAATTAAAAATGAAAATGAACGAAGGGAAAATGTACTGGAAGGAATAAAGAACTATCGTGTTTGTAGGAACAATGTATACTATGCTTTTTTAAACTTGTTCGCGTATGAGGGATAAGCCCGTTTTTTGGAAGGCTTGTTGATTTTGTGATAAATGGAGTATAATCTTTGTGCTATGATACAAATAAGTATAGAGATGTAAGGAGAATATATGGATAACAAAATTGAAGTGTTAATTGATAAATATGGACTGACACATTTAAAAGAGGAACTTATTAATACTGTATTTCCTTGTGTAAAAGTTGTGCCTGAGCAGCAAGAAACGGTTGCGATTGGTAGTTCAAAAATGGGGGGAGCTCCTGATTTACCGGATACATTTGAATATCCAATGTATAAAGGAAATCCGTTACATTTTATCGCGCAATTTAATCTAAATGATTTACAAAACGTTCGTATGAATCACAATCTACCTAAGGCAGGAATGTTATATTTCTTTAGCATTGAAAATTATTTTGAAGAAGATGTGAATCCAATGGAAGCTGGGCGCGTACTTTATTATGATGTTCCAGTAGAGCAATTACGAAGAGCGGATGAAACGCAAGCGAAATATAATCAATGCGCAATTACTTTTGAACTGACGTATAAATTACCAGAACTTTTCATTGAAGATGAGGCCGATTCAGATCGTTTCTTGCAATTACTTGAAGAACTAATCCCAGATAACTACGATAACCATCAAATGTTTGGTGAGCCATTCTCTGTACAAGAGGAAGTACTACATGAGACAGGAGAATATATGGGGATAGATCCACAGCAAATGACGCTTTTATTCCAAATCGATTCAGATCATAAAAATTGTAATATGGTTTGGGGAGAGTTAGGAATGTTATATTTCTGTATTGGTAATGAAGATTTGAAAAATCGACGTTTTGAAAATACATGCTGTGTGTTACAAACGTGTTAATAAAAAAGGTTGCTCTTTTTAAAAGAGCAACCTTTTTTATGTGAATTAATTAATATGCATAATCTCATATGACCTATTTTGAAAAGTATTGTATACTCTGAAACTATACGATACTTTTTCGTATAGTTATAGAATATAAGGAGTGACAAGATGGGAAAGACAAGTAAGTATATGACAGCTGCCGCACTTTGTTCAACGATTGTAATGGGAGGCTTACAATCGTCAACTGTATCTTATGCAGCTACGAATCCAACTGTAGTGACGACACAATCAGATGCAAAGTTATTAGATGATTTCAGAAAAGAATTAAAAAAACAGATTGATAATCGTGAAGAAAATATTACAATCACATATAAAACAAAAGATAGAGATGCTAGAAAGATTATGGACCAATTGTACGGCGAGTTTAATAAAATCGTAGATGCTGATGAGTATGTAAAATATAATGTAGCCTCTACTAGATATTCTATTAAAGGGATGCCAGGGAACTATTCGTTTACACTACAAGTGAAATACCGTGAATCAAAAGAGCAAACACAATATGTAAAATCTCAGGCGAAAGCAATTATAAGTTCAATTGTAAAGCCAGGAATGGATGCGCATGAAAAAGTAAAAGCTATTCATGATTATGTTGTGAAACATGTATCATACGACACTTCTTATCAAGCGTATACAGCATATGAAGCGTTAGCGAACCGTTCTGCTGTTTGCCAAGGGTATACATTATTAACATATGAATTACTAAAAGAAGCAGGTATTCAAAATCATATTGTAACTGGTACAGGAAATGGACAAGCTCATGCATGGAATTTAGTGAACATTGAAAACAAATGGTACCATCTTGATACTACATTCGATGATCCAGTACCAGACAAAGCTGGACGTGTAACATATTCATATTTTAATATGTCTGACGACCAATTAAGTAAAGACCATGACTGGGATCGTAGTAAATATCCAGCAGCAACTACAAGTTACTTTGGTGAGTTAACAAACAAAATAAAAGCTGGTAGTTCAAAAAACGTTGTATATGAGCAAATGTTAAAAGAAACAAATTTACAATACTTATCTGCACAATACGGAGCGGAAAATTATAATGAATTTAAGCAAAAGTTGCAGCAACAATTTGCTAGTAAACCAGAAAAGGTAGAAGTACGATATAAGCAGTCCATGGATGGAACAATGCAAGATATAAAGAAAGTATTAAATGAAATAAATTGGCCAAAAGGTGCAAAGCGTGTATCTTATCAAGTAGCACCATATAGTGCAATGGCAGGTTATTCATTAGCGACAATTACATTTACGTATTAAGTAATGAAGAAGAGCATCTGTAAAAGGTGCTCTTTTTATTATGTATCGTTTTAAAAAACAGAATTGTGTGATAAAATAAAAAGGAAGGATGTGGAATTTAAATGGATTTGTTCGAAAATAATATATTTATATTGATATATACTTGTTTAATAATCGAACTTATCGTTTTGTTTTTCCTATCATTTACTTTGTTTATTAGAAGATTATTGCAAAGTAGCGCTGCAAAAAAACAACATGTTATCAATATGAATCAGAAGCTAGATCGAATTATTGAATTGCTAGAAATAAATAAGAAGTAAAGTGAAGGCTTTTACGAGCAGTTGATCTCCCACCTAATTTCTTTGCTTCCGCTACATTTTGAGGTGGGGATCTTACTGCCTGGCAAATAGCGAGATAACGATGGAAGACGTATGAAAAGAGGAAAAGAAATGGCCGATTATATAAAAGAATTACGTGAAAAAGTAGGACATGATTATGTTTTCTTAAACTTTGCGGGTGGTTTTGTGTTTAATAAAGAGGGAGAAGTATTACTGCAAAAAAGAGGAGACTTTAATGCTTGGGGCTTTCCAGGTGGCGCAATGGAGATAGGAGAGTCGGCTGCGGAAACTGCGATTCGAGAAATAAAGGAAGAAACTGGGTATGATGTAGAAATACATGAGCTTATTGGAGTGTATACAAAATATTTTCAAACATATCCAAATGGAGATAAAGCACAGACAATTGTGATGTGCTTTTCATGCTCAATAGTTGGAGGGAATAAAAAAATAGACGGTGATGAGACGTTAGATTTAAAATTTTTCCCATTAGACAAAATGCCTCCGTTATTTTGTAAACAACATGAAGATTGCTTGCAAGATTTATTGGAGAAAAGAGTAGGGGTATATCGCTAACATATAAAAAAGAAGCTAAAAGATTAGCTTCTTTTTTATGTTTTATTTCCACCAATCATCAAACATTGACGCTGGTACTTGTCTTTTATGTTCACTCACTGTGTAACGCTTTTCGATTTTTTCTGCAACGTCAGCTGGAACTGATTTACCTTCTAAATAATCATCTAATTGATCGTAAGTAATGCCTAATTCTGTTTCATCAGCTTGACCTGGCTTTTCATCTAATAAATCAGCTGTTGGCATTTTTAAGTAAAGTCGCTCATCTGCACCTAACTCTTGTAATAAAGCACGTCCTTGGCGCTTCGTTAACCCCGTTAATGGTAATAAATCTGCACCACCATCTCCGAATTTTGTAAAGAATCCTGTTACAGCTTCTGCAGCATGATCTGTTCCGATAACAAGTAGACCTTTTTGTCCACCAATTGCATATTGTGTAACCATACGGATACGAGCTTTCACGTTACCTTTATTGAAATCAGTTAATGATTCACCTAATAAGTTCTCGTATTGATTTGAAAAAGCATCAACGGTTGAAGCGATATCAAATGCAGTTGATTGATCAGCTTGAATAAATTGTAATGCTAATTGTGCGTCATCTTCATCCTTTTGCACTTTGTAAGGAAGACGTACAGCGATAAACGTTGCGTTACCACCTTCGTTACGAATTTCTTCAACTGCAAGCTGTGCTAAACGTCCTGCTAATGTAGAGTCTTGGCCGCCGCTAATTCCAAGTACAAATCCTTTCGCACCTGTTTTTTTTACATAATCTTTTAAGAAATCAACTCGTTTACGAATTTCTACTTTCGGATCAATTACAGGCTGAACATGTAATGCTTTCATAATCTGTTCTTGTAATGTCATTATGTTTTCCTCCTATTCATATTAAAGCGGTAAATAAAAAATTTTTATGTATATATTGGTACATACTTCTATCCTTTATTATTTCGCAAAACTAACGAATATACAATAGGATGTGTGTATGAATATGAATGTAGTCATTATAATGAAACTGTTTCGTTTAAGCAATTTTTTTACCTTTCAAAAATGTAAGGTTTTTGTCATTTGAATCGATGGAAGGTATTTCCCTACTTTACTACTATAAAAGCATAGTTAGTAGAAGGGCGGAGAAGTAATATGAACATTAGAGAACTCGCATATCGGAATGTAACGCGAAATAGACGGACATATTCAGCATATTTTTTGAGTAGTGCATTTGCAATTATGGCCTTTTTTGTATATTCGTTTTTTGCGTTTCATCCGGCATTAAGTGCAGGAGAATTAGGTCAGTATGTATTTGTAAGTATGTCGTTTGCACAGTCTATTATTTACGTATTTACATTCTTCTTTATTTTATATTCAATGGGAATGTTTTTAAAAACGAGAAAGCGTGAACTAGGAATTTTAATGATGCTTGGTATGACGAAATATCAATTAAAGCGTCTTATCTTCTTTGAAAATATTATGATTGGAATAGGGGCAATTATTTTCGGGATTCTTTCAGGTATGTTGTTTTCAGGAGTATTAATTTTTGTAGCCCCAATGATATTAAAACTAGATATTTCCTTATCCTATTACATTCCAATGAAAGCAGTTGTTGTAACGAGTATTATGTTTTTCATATTATTTATGATTATTTCATTATTTAGTGCTGGAATGGTTCGTAAAAATAATATTATGAAATTGTTTAGAGGATCAGCAGAGGCGAAGCCAGAACCGAAAGCATCGAGTATTTCTTCTATATTAGCAGTAGTATTGCTTAGTGCTGGTTATACAGGCGCTCTTATGTCACATGGTGCTATGGTATTTGTGATGATGATTCCGGTTACAACGGTAGTCATTATTGGTACGTATTTGCTGTACAAGCAGTTGAGTGTCTTTATTATTCGGCTATGTAAAAAAAGTAAACGTTTCTATTGGACACAGACAAATATTATTACGTTGTCAGATTTAGCGTACCGTATGAGAGATAACGCAAGAATGTTCTTTATTGTAACGATAATTTCAACTGTAGCATTTTCGGCAATAGGTACATTAGTTGGCTTTGCATCAATGACGAAAGGGATTATGGAGAGACCAATTGCGTTTCATTACCACTCTAAGCAAGGGAATAGTAATGAATCACAGCATCTGAAGATCATCGATGAGGGACTAAAAAAACATAATATAGCAGCTTCAAAAACTAATATCTCATCGAAGAAAACGGAGGAGCAGTCATTAAGAAGCGCCATTTTTATAAAAGAATCAGAGTATAAGGAATATGCAAAGTTAACAGGAGAACCATTTAATACTGTAGCAAATAAAGAGGTTTTATTTTTGTCGGCCGAAATACCAGGACCACCGATGAAAGAAAGAAAAGAAATTACTTTACCTAATATGAATGAACATTTAAAAGTGAAAAAAGTTACTTCGTCTTCATTGGGGAAAATATTAAGAGGAAATGTTTATGTAATCCCTAATAATCAATATGATTCATTACAAGGTAGATTTATAGAAACAAAAGATTATATGTATAAAACTGAAGGAATGAAAGATGAAATTGAGGTTGGTAAAGAACTTACGAGTCAGATGAAGCCTTATGAAGAACATGCAACGTTTAGTGCAGAAGAGTACGAACAAAACCAAAGTTTACAAATCGCAGGACCAATTTTATTTGTAGGTTTCTTTATTGGTATTGTATTTTTCGTATGTGCAGGAAGCTTCCTTTACTTCCGTTTATTTTCTGATTTGGAGGATGATACTCGGTTATTTGAAATGATTCGAAAAGTTGGCTTAACGAGTGGGGAATTATCGAAAGTAGTTACAATTCGATTGGCACTTTTATTCTTCGTTCCGATAGGTGTTGCAACATTACATGGGGCAGTAGCGTTAACTGCGTTAGGACAGATGTTTGAGTACTCACTGTTTAAAGAAAATACAATTGTATTAAGTATTTTCGTAGGAATTCAAGTTGTATACTTCTTAATAATACGATCTCGTTATTTAAAACAATTGAAAGAGAGATTACGTATTCGTTAACTGTGTTTTTTTAACTTGAGTACAAAATTTTCTAAAAAGATACAAGTATTGCCAAAAAGTGATAAAATGGAAAAAGCGAGGTGGAAAATTAATAGAGAGTAAGGGGGGAGTAATATGAAAGCAACAGGAGTTATTCGAAAAGTAGACGAATTAGGACGAATTGTTATTCCTAAAGAATTAAGAGATGTATTAGGTATACAAATTAAATCACCACTTGAAATTTTCGTAGATGAAGATAAAGTCATTTTACAAAAATATGAACCTTACAATGCTTGTCAAATAACAGGTGATGTTTCAGATCAGAACATATCATTAGCAAATGGAAACATTACTGTTAGTATAGATGGAGCGAAACATTTAATAAAAGAAATAGAGAAGTTTTTAAAAAAAAGTGAGATTTAGTTTTCATATATAATATTTTAAAGATTATATATGATTCTTTAAAAAAACTATAAAAGGGCCATTTAATGGTCCTTTTATTTTTATACATTCGTTGAATGATTTGAACTGTTATTGCCTGCAAAGCACGGGATAAATGTTGGTAAGTTATATTGAGAAACATTTGAAATGAAGGAAAATAGAACAGTTAAAACGAATGTTAAATGTAAACCTATTCAATAGTGGTCTGAAATGAAAATAATATATTTTCAGGAGGGATTACGATGAACAGTAGTACAGCGAATAAACAAAAAGGTATACAATTGATTCCGTTTACCGTAAATAAGGTGGTTGAACAAGTAAATGAGATTCCACCAGGTGTACAACTGATTAACGCTCCACAAGTATGGGAGAAGAGTGCAAAAGGAAAAGATGTTGTCGTTGCCGTATTAGATACAGGTTGTGATATTAATCATATAGATTTAAAAGATCGTATTATTGGTGGGAGAAATTTCACGAAAGATTATGAAGGAGATCCGAACATTTACCTTGATAATAACGGCCATGGGACTCATGTAGCGGGGACGATTGCAGCGACTGAAAATGATGTCGGTGTTTTAGGAGTCGCACCTCTTGCTAAAATGCTAGTGTTAAAGGTTTTAGCGGGAGATGGTTCTGGAAGCTATGAGCAAATTATTGAGGCGATTCATTACGCTGTAAATTGGAGAGGACCTAATAAAGAAGAAGTCAGAGTTATTTCAATGTCACTTGGTGGTCCGCAAGACGTTCCGGAATTACATGAAGCTATTCAAAATGCAGTAAATCAAGATGTTCTCGTTGTATGTGCTGCAGGAAATGATGGAGATTGTGATGATAATACGGAGGAACTAGATTTCCCAGGTGCTTATGCTGAAGTAATTGAAGTTGGTGCTGTCAATTTAGAGCGGAAAATCGCATGTTTTAGTAATTCAAATCAAGAAATTGATTTAGTAGCGCCAGGTGATGAAATATTATCTACGTATCCAGAGGGGAAATATGCTGTATTAAGTGGAACTTCAATGGCGACGCCGCATGTCGCTGGTGCATTAGCACTTCTCATTAAGCAGTGCGAAAGAGAATATGGCAGAAAGTTATCAGAGCCAGAAATTTACGCGCAACTTATTAAAAGAACTGTACCTTTAGGATATGAGCGTACATCTGAAGGGAATGGATTAATAGATCTATTAAAAGAATAACAAATACTAAAAAACATCTCATTTGTAAGTGAGATGTTTTTTAGTATGGCTCTGTCGCATGTAATACAACGTTTAATAAACCCGGGAATCTAGCATTTAAGTCATCTTCACGAATTGAAATGAAACGTTGTGTTCCTTCAAGACGTGTATACATGACACCTGATTCACGTAAAACTTTGAAATGGTGAGATAAAGTTGATTTTGCGATTGGAATGTTTAACGCACCACAAGATTGCTCATTTTTCTCTAGTAACATATTTACAATTTGTAAACGAATTTGGTCGCTAAGTGCATATAGGACAGAAGAAAATTGAATTTCTTCTCGATTTGGATGATAGAGTGTACGCATTTTTTCACCTACTTGTATAAGTTAACATATTTGCACTATAGCATATAAAGTGATATATTTCTATTGTTCAATTATATTCGAACAATAGAAATATAAGGGGGAGAAAAAATGAAGTATATAAAATTGCAAAAGGCTGGACTAAATATTTCAAAGTTGGGTTTAGGTATAAATGCAGTAGGGGGGCATAATTTATATGTTGATGTGAATGAGGGAGAAGGAAAACGATTAATAGAAGAAGCAATCCTGCAAGGAATTACATTTTTTGATACAGCGGATTCATACGGTTTTGGTAGATCGGAGGAATTGATAGGAGAGGTATTAAAAGAGAAACTCCACGAGTTTGTACTTGCTACAAAAGGTGGAATTCAGCCGTTATTAAATGGAGAAACTTATATTAACAATGAACCAAGTTATTTAAGAAATGCTGTGGAGAATAGCTTAAGAAGATTACAGACTGATTATATTGATTTATATTATTTACATTTTACAAATCCTGAAACAAGTTACATAGATTCAATCGGAGAGCTTACTCGTTTAAAAGAAGAAGGGAAAATTCGTTCAATTGGAATATCGAATGTAAACATAGAACAATTAAAAGAAGCGAATCAACATGGTCATATTGATGTTGTACAATCGCCTTACAATATGTTAAATCGTACTGCCGAGGAAGAACTATTGCCGTATTGTATAAAAGAAGGTATTTCATTTATACCGTATGGGCCTCTAGCCTTTGGGATATTAGGCGGTAAATATACAGAAGATTTTGACTTGGATAAAGGGGATTGGCGTCAAAGTGTAAATCTATTTGAAGAAAATATATATAAAGGTAACTTTAAAAAAGTTGAAAAGTTAAAAGACGTAGCTAAAGAAAATAATATTGAATTGCCTCATTTAGCGTTAGCATGGTTATTAAATAAAGAAGGAATTGATACTGTTATACCTGGTGGAAAGCGGGCTGAGCAAATAAGAGAAAGTGTGAAAGCGGTGGATGTATCATTGAATGAAGGGGCAATGAAAGAAATCGAGTTAATATTAGAAGAGTAGTGAGGAAGGGGAAGATCGCATGCTAAGCTCCTTTTCTTTTATACTATATAAACATAGTATAAAAATAAAAAATCCCTATAAAGATAGGGATTTATATATCGGCATATAGTTCCTTGGAAAAGGATATACTCAGTTTAACATATAGGATTACTTATATTTGTGAAATAGATGTGAAAGTAATGTGAAAAATGCTTATGGTGAAAATCTTTGTAAATAAAAAGCACTGTTTTAGCTAATATAACTAAAACAGTGCTTTTCTCTTTGATTGAACAGTTGCTGCATTTTCATCATGTATGCCTGCATCTTTAATAATTCGTTGTTTTGCTTTATTTAGTAGATGGTTTACTTCTTCACCAAAATAGTTAGCTTCGCTTTTTGTGCGGGCTTCTCGTAAACATTTATAGTTTTCTAGCAGTTCCTCTTTTTCGGTGTTTGTTAAGAAATCTTCTATTTTCTTTTTTGTCATACGAAACACCCTTTCTTCTGACAAACGACGCAATAGAAAATATATATTTTTCATTATAACAATAATTTTTAAAGAAAGTATAGACTAACGTCGTAATAATTTGTCAATTTCTTGAATCTTCTCATCAGCTTTTCCAATTTGCGTATTTTTAGCCTGCTCACCACCTAGAGCTTGGTGAAGTAAAAAGGTTTGACCGGAAATAGCAGTCACAATGGAGACTTTTATAATTTCCTTTATTGCGGTGACATCGAATAAAACGAGTCCAAGAAGTGCGGCTAGGCTACCAGTAAAAATATCAGTTAAAAATCCAAAATGAAAAAAAGTTTTCAAACGGCGTGGAAGCAATAACTTACCTTGGTTATTGATTAGATGGGAAACGAAGCCAGTAATGCCACCAACGAGAACTGCGGTTAGCCATTGATACATTTCCATCGAATCCACTCCTTTTAGTGAATAAGATTCGATTTTTTCATATTGATTCCTTTTCATATTTCATATAAGCATATTGAGAAAGTTTGTTTGGGTAAATCTTATTCAATTTAATTATAACAGAAAATTTCGATATATTTCAGTCTATTATATGAATCATATTTACAATAATATGAATACAGAAAGAGGTGTGTGATATGAATATAGAGTATCGAATAAGAAGTGTGGATGGTTATACGAAAAATATAGGGGAATTAGTAAGTATGCTGGAGCATACGAGGGCGGTAACATTACAGGAAATAGAAAATCTATCAGTTGAGCAATTAGATTTAATTATGCCAAGTGGTGGGAATTCAATTGGCGCCTTATTAAAACATATGGCATCTATAGAAAAAGCCCATCAGCTTATTTCATTTCAAAATCGTGACTTTACAAAAGAAGAATTAGAAATATGGGAAGATGCACTGTATTTAGGGGAAGTTGGGAGAACGATTCATGGTCATGAAATACAGTATTATGCACAACTTTTGCAAAGTGTTCGAGAAGAGTCGCTAAAGTATTTGAGTAAAGTAGATGATACATGGCTAATGTCAGAAAGAAAGTGGCCTAACGGTGTAGCGTATAACCAGCACTATCTTTGGTTTCATGAGATAGAAGATGAAATTAATCACCGTGGACAAATTAGAATGTTAAAGAGAGATTTATTTGAAAATTACGTCAAATAAAGTAGCTTTTTAGATTGATATTCCATATAATGAGAGTAATTAAAATAAGATCGGAGTGATGTATTATGGCGAATATGACTGTAATGAATAATAAATTAAATACAAACGTGGATGGAAAGGGCGATATTATATAAGATAGTTCGCAATCCTTCCACTTAGTACAAACTAGGGAGGATCTTGATTTGAATCAAAATATTTTAGAGTCGTTCGGCTGGGATTCATTTTTTGAAGAGCAAGCTGTAGAGCAGAATTATGAAGTAGGGCGTATTTTACTTGAGCATAAGCATATATATCGTATTATTTGTAATGACGGTGAATATATGGCAGAACTGTCTGGGAAGTTTCGACATGAAGCGGTAACGAAAGGAGATTACCCAGCAGTTGGTGATTGGGTGTATATAAAGAAAATAGAAAATGAGAAAAAGGCAATCATTCATCGTATTTTTTCGAGAAGAAGTTCTTTTTCAAGACAAGAAGCTGGTAATAGAACTGAAGAACAAATTATTGCAGCAAATGTTGATTATTTATTTTTAGTGAATGCACTTAACCATGATTTTAACGTAAGAAGGTTGGAGCGTTATTTACTATTAGCGTATGAAAGTGGTGCAATGCCTGTTATTGTTTTAACAAAAAGTAGTTTATGTGAAGATGTGGAACAAAAAATTGTAGAAACGGAAGCTGTTGCAATTGGTGTTCCGATCTTCGTCGTCGATAGTTTAGAGCATAGAGGTATTGACTCGTTACAACAATTTGTTGCTTCAGGAAAAACAATTGCTTTAGTCGGCTCATCAGGGGTTGGAAAATCTACTTTGTTAAATGCACTCGTAGGAATTGAGATAGCGAAAACGGGAGATATACGTGAGGAAGATAGTAAAGGGCGACATACGACAACTCATCGTGAGCTGTTCCAACTACCGAGTGGGGGCTTAGTCATTGATACTCCTGGCATGAGAGAGTTACAGCTTTGGGAAGGAAGCGATGCAATCCAAACAACATTTTCTGATATTGAAGAATTTGCAAAAACATGCCGCTTCCGAGATTGTAAACATGAAAATGAACCAGGATGCGCAGTGCATAAAGCAATTGATAACGGGCTAATGAAGATAAATCGTTTGCAAAGCTATAAAAAGTTGCAAAGAGAATTGGCGTATTTTATGAGAAAACAAGATGCTATTCTCGCAAGAGCTGAGCGTGATAAGTGGAAGAAGATTTCTAAACAACATAAAAAAATGTAAAAAACCAAAGGACTATTCCTTTGGTTTTTTGTATTTGTAAATTTTATAATAATATTATTCATATATATAGACAAAGAGAGGATATTTGTTTAAACTTTACAAGGTGTTTATGAAAAACGAATTGTAAAAATAGAGGATAGGGAATGGGATATATTCATAATTGGTTATTCATCCTTAAAACTTAATATTTAAATGTAGGAGGTTTATAATGAGTAAACTGTTAAGGTGGTTTCGAGATATAAAAGTAGCAAAAAAGCTATTAATTTCATTTTTGGTAATTTTAATTGCAGCTGTCTCTATTATTGGAGGAATGTCTTATCAAACGGCTAAAAAGAATTTTGAATCACAAATTACGAGTAGTGCTCACGATAATATAAAAATATTAGATAATTTAATCAATCAAATGATTGAGGCGAAGTTTAACGAAATAAATAACTTTGCACGAGTGGTTCATAGTGATATGTATCAAGGAGATAATCAAGATGAATTAAGAAAGGTATTATCTCAGTATATTAATTTAAATAAAGATATTGAACAAGTGTATGTTGCCGGCAATGATAAGAAGTTTGTGCAAGAACCAAATATACAAATGGCAGCAGATTATGATCCAACAACTCGTTCTTGGTATAAAGATGCAGTGAGTAAACAAGGTGGAATCGTGGTCACTGAACCGTATAAGGCAAAAGGAAATGGACATATTGTCGTAACGATTGCGAAACAAACAGAAGATAAAAATGGTGTTGTTGCGGTAGATTTAAGTTTAGAGAGTTTATTGAAAACAACAAAGTTAATCAATATTGGTAAAAAAGGATATACTTTCATTTTAGATGGAAAACAAAAAATAATTGCTCACCCGCAAGAAAAATCAGGTGATAAAGCAGCTGATTCTTGGGCAAAGAGAATTTACGAAGATAATCAGGGCGCTTTTTCATACACGTATGACGGTAGTGAAAAGAAAATGGTATTTGCTACAAATTTAAAAACAGGTTGGAAAATCGGTGGAACGATGTACTCAAGTGAAGTCATTGAAGCTGCTCAGCCTGTATTTTATAATATGTTAATTGTTATGATTATTTCACTAGTTGTAGGAGGGGCACTTATTTATTTCGTAACGCTTTCTATTACAAAACCTTTAAAGAGATTAGTTGCCACTTCTAAAGAAATAAGTGAAGGAGATTTAACACAAACAATTGAAATTCATTCAAACGATGAAATTGGTCAACTTGCAAAAGGTTTTAATGAGATGACAGATTCACTACGAACGTTAATTGGAAGGATTAATGATTCGGCCGGGCATGTTGCAGCGGCATCAGAAGAGCTAACTGCTAGTGTAAGGCAAGCGAGTGAAGCAACAGAACAAATTACAATGGCAATGGATGAAATATCAAGTGGTGCAACGACGCAAACAACAAGTGTAGAAAATGGTGCGATGTTACTGTTTGATGTAACAGAAGGAATTCAGCATGTAGCAAATAGTTCATCATCTATTAATACGGCTTCTACTCATACTCGTGAAAAAGCAGAAGATGGTGGAAAGCTAGTAGGGAAAACAGTAAATCAAATGCAGTCTATTGCAGAATCTGTTTCACAATCTGATGCAGTTATACAGTTATTAAATAATAAATCAAAGCAAATTGGTGACATATTAGAAGTAATCCAAAATATTGCAGATCAAACAAATCTTCTTGCTTTAAATGCTGCAATTGAAGCTGCAAGAGCTGGTGAGCACGGAAGAGGATTTGCGATTGTTGCAGATGAAGTACGTAAATTGGCAGAGCAATCTAGCGTATCTTCCAGTGAAATTAGTAAATTAATATGTGAAATACAAGATGATATGAGTAAGACAGTAAAATCTATGGGTCATGTAAATGAAGAAGTTCAATCTGGACTAGTTATTGCAAATGAAACGAAGCAAAATTTTGCTGAGATTTTACAATCTACAAATGAAATTGCTAATCAAATTAAAACGATGGTTGAAACGGCTAATGGGATGTCAAAAGGTGCCAATGAAGTGTCTATTTCAGTCGGGCAAATTGCAATGACAGCACAGAATAATGCGACGAGTACACAAAGTGTCGCAGCGTCTGCTGAAGAACAATTAGCTTCGATGGAGGAAATTGGTTCCGCAGCTGGTACATTATCTCAAATGGCTGAAGAGTTGCAAGGATTAATTGAAAGATTTAAAGTTTAAAAGAGAAAGACTGCCCCAATAGCAGTATTGATATTATCCCCTTTAGGTAGACAGTGTGAAAAAGACCATGTATACACATGGATGTTACACTATTACTTGGAGGGG
>NZ_JAEHCH010000037.1:0-39309 GCF_016483245.1 Bacillus cereus group sp. N31
AACTAACAATCTGGTATATATAGACGATTCTGTTTTATAGGATGTGTTTACACGTATAACAAAGGGATAATACGGATTAGTTTATACTAAATGAACGTGGTTCAAGTCGGAGGAAGGCACCTTAGGGTGTCTTTTCTTTATTTTCAAAAGGACCTGCTCAATTAGTGCCTAAAAACATAAGATATATTAAATCCGTCAAAATATATGCGTACACCCTTGTTGTCCCCTTTTATTAAAGGAGGTTCTATTATGGGATTTGGTGGTAGTTGCGGCGAAGGCTGCGGTTTTGCTGGAGGATTTGCTTTACTCGTTGTACTCTTTATACTATTAATCATTATCGGATGCAGTTGCTTCTGCTAAAAAACTATTGGAAAAGACACTCTTATATGGGTGTCTTTTCTTTATGCATTAAAAACCCCACCTATTTCCGTAGGCGGGTTTTATGTGATTTTGCATTTGTACATTATTATATTATACCAAGAATTCTTAATCTTCAAGCTTCCCGATGGTTCAATTTATATTAGTCTAAAGTACGAGCAGCTGCATAAAATGATCCAGAACCACCATTTCTGTGAGTAACTTTAAGCTTATATTTACCTTTTGAAAGAGTATTGTACGTATTTGTAAAACCCTTTCCTGCTGCTAACGATCCTTCACCAATAACATTACCTTTTGAGTCTTTTAAAGACCAGTCAAGCGTGCCTTTAGTATTGTTTGTCATATGAACTCTCATATCCGCTTTTTTTACATGCTCGAATGATACTTCTCTTTCTCCATTTATCAGGCTGAAATCATCTTTAAGTATTTGGGTGCGTTGGATAATTGGTGCTGAATTTTTATTATTATCTACACCTTCTGTACTTGCTGATGCAATTCCTCCAGTTAATGCGATACCAGTTACTAATGTTCCTACTACTAATTTCTTGAACATAATAAATCCCCCTTTAATAGTTTTATAGCTTCGCCTTAAATGTATCACTTTTGTTATATTTGTAAATATTTTGAATTTGTATAAATATTTATTTAAATATTGTTAATATTGGTAATATACTTTATAAAATGGAAAATAAAGGTATTTATGATGATATGTAATAATGCATGTTCATTCGGCAAAAGGATGTGGTAAACTCTAACCACCTGTTCTATTTTTTTCAGTTATCTTATAAACCTTACTTCTTATCTACCCAATTGTGGGGACGCCTTATGGCGTCTTTTTTTTATAAGAAAACCCCCAAGCATTCATACACTTGAGGGCTTATCAATTGAAAGGTAGAACTGTTTGGAATTCCTTAAACTATGAACAAAATGGGATTACTCCTAAACGGGGTCTCGCCAACTAAACGCGAATTTCGTACGCTAAGGAATTTCTAAGTTAAAAACTGTTTTTTTCCGTACGTTAACAAAGTTCCATAAACGACATTTAATGTTTGTTATGGAACTTTGTTTTTAGTAATGAGTTTTAGAACTGGTTTTTGACCGTATTTCTTTCAGTTTTGTTAGAACTAAATAGAGTTCCTTAAACGGTCGTTTTTGTTACAAAGGTTAACTTAGCACAAATAGGCACTTACACCAAAATGAATAATTGGGTAAAAGAAGGAATACTTTTGTATTTTAAAGAATTTTGTACGTATTAAATATTTAATACGTAAGGGGCTCACTGCCAATTAATATAAGTTTTACTACCAAAAAAGGAGGTAAATTAGAGTCGATAATGAAGAAAGAAACAAACTTTAACTCATCGTTGAAACCGAATGCACAAAACAGAAATCTAGTTTTAAAAATTATATATTTTCCTAGTACCTACGTGATTTTTATTTTTGGTTTACTGATTTCCAGGATGGGTGATTCTCTTTATACGTTTGCTCTCCCTTGGATTGCCTATAAGTTAACTGGATCAGCAATAATTATGGGTTCACTTTTTGCTATCAGTGTGTTACCTATTGTTTTATTTGGTCCAATCGTAGGGGTAATAGTGGATCGTTTTGATCGACGAAAATTAATGTGGGTTGCTGATTTAGGATGTATTATTTTAGTATCCTTAATTCCTATCCTGTATAACTTAAGCTTACTTCAACCCTGGCATTTATATGTTGTTTCTTTTATTTTAGCCGTACTATCGATGCTATTTGACGTAGCAACTATTACAGTAATTCCACGAATCGCAGGTCAATCGCTAACAAAGGCCAATTCCGCATACCAAATGGTTAATCAAATTGCTAGTTTAGCAGGACCGGCATTAGCAGGTATTATAATTGCTACAATAGGTGGGATTAATGCTCTCTGGATAAATGCTATCTCTTTTATAGCTACTTTAGTTGCTGTATTACTATTACCGAAATTAGAAAAGAAGAAACCCATAGATAGAGCAAGAACACTATTGCAAACTATAAGGAATGATATGAAAGAAGGGCTTAAATGGTTAATGAATGATCGTCTTAACCTTGCTTTATCTCTTCAAGCAATGGTGGGAAACTTTGGCGCTAGTGCTATATTAGGTGGGCTTATGTATTATTTGCTTTCTACATTAAATCTATCTGCTGAGGAAAGTGGGATTAATTATACTCTAATCGGAGTAGGTGGCCTTTTAGGAAGTATCATTGTTATTCCACTTGAACGACGCTTTCGAAGGGGAACCCTTATTCCAACCCTTCTTGGTGTGGGAGCAATTGGATTGACTTATGCAATATGGAGTGAATATTGGCTTGCACCGGGCATTTCATTTGGTATTGCTATGATTTGTAATATCGCCTGGAATACTATTGTAGCATCTGTCCGACAGGAAACAGTCCCCAACGATATGCAGGGAAGAGTTTTAGGGTTTTCACGTGTACTTACTCGTTTAGCTATGCCATTAGGAGCACTAGTAGGGGGATTAATTTCCGATTTTAATCCGGTTGCAATATTTATTTTGGCATCAACTACAAAGGTCATTGAAGTTATTATCGCGCTTACTAGTCCCATTCGTAAATTATGAGCAAAAGTGCTTCTTCATTAATGGCTTTCTTACTAATTAAAAAACTAATAATGTGTGATGAATCTCTGATTTTCCTTTTCAGGAATAGAATATTCAAGATATTTCATTACATAAAATATCTTAATATGAATTTATATCATTCGATTGGAGATAATCCAAATAGCTAACTAAGCAAAAAGCCGATTTCCTAAGCGTGCAGGAAATTGGCTTTTTCTATGTGAAAAATCACTTAGCGTACGAAATTCGCGTTTAGTTGGCGAGACCCCAATTAATCCGCTCAATGGATTCTGTCTCGTCTGTTTTTGATACTATTTTATGTGAAATGGAGATATTATTTTGATTTCGGATAGATTTCTTGCGAAATATGTACCTAGAGCCGTATTTTAATTTAAATGTGATACGATAGTTGTATATATGCATTTAGATGGTAAAAGGGGATGAGTGTTGATGAAAAACCATATAAAAGTAAATGGAAAACTCCTTCAGACAAATAAAAAGTGGTCACATCTCCGGCAAAAACAAAAAGATCATATTTCTAATTGGTTGCGTAGGGAATACATACAGTTTGTAAGAACCCATCATCGAAAACCTAAAAAATACGAGCATGATGAGATTCTTCATGAAGTGATGAATCAAATACAGGAACGTGAAATTTGGATTCCATATAGTGAAGTGAAAAAATACTATGTAAGCAAAATAGGAATATGGTTTAGAAAAATAGAAGGTGAATGGGAAATACAAATAGATAACAATGAGATGCAGCAAGTATTAAAAGAAAAGTAAATACAAAAAGGGGACGCATTTCATGTATAACTTACAAGAAGATATGTATGAACAATTGAAAGAGAAAAAAGGGGGAGTTACTATATTTTTACAGAATGGCGTTCCAATACGTGGACAGATCCTTGCAACGGATAAATTTACCGTTCTTATAATGGTTCAAGGTAAGCAACAACTGGTTTACAAACAAGCAATTTCCACTATTATCAAGTAATTCTTTTTCCTTCGAAGGGAGAGGCAAATACAAAAAAAGAAGATTGAGATCAATCTTCTTTAAAGTGAAGGAATAGATGACAGATTACTACTTCAACTTCAAATCAATTATAATTAAGTATGTAATAATGTTCAAGTCATTCGCAATTTTCTCAAATTATTTGTATTATTTTTAAATTATAATATAAGTAATTCTTTTTATTATTATATATTTGTTCTTTCCTGTTGCAGAATTCTTATTATAGGATTCTTTTTTTGTATCAAAAATCTACAAAGAAAAAAGATAAGATCGGGAACACAACCTTATCTTTAGCACAAGGAGTAAACAAAAGGATAACTATCATATTGTTATTATAATCTATTTTTTGTTAATTTAGAATATTAGAACCGTAATTAACAAGTATATCTATATTGAGAAATTTATTACAAAATTAGTTATAAATAATCCAAAACCCCAATGTAAACTTTTATACTTTAGTTTATTTTCAAATACCCTTAAACATTGAATTTATCAAAATTTACCCATTCCCCTCGAAAACTAATAGAAAAGTATACATTCAAAACACTATAAATAAAGGCACTAAAACTTGTATAAAGAAAAAATAAAAGCTAGACCAATGCTAGCTTATTTACATAAATTTCGTTGTCGGCAGTTATTTTAATACGATAGAATCTCCAACATTCACTTTTCCTGGTTTTATAACTGATGCATAGACTCCAAAATGATTATTTCTTTTTTGTACAATAGTTTTTAAGAGAGTTGTTTCCAATGTTAATGTGTTAGGATCAATAGTAATAATCATGCAGCGTTCACAGTGTCTTACTATTTCTAGTTCTACTTCTCCTATACGTATACATTTTCCAAACCATGTATCTTCTGCAAAAGGAATATTTTCATATAATGAGAATATCAAGTTTGGACGAAACCTCCTATGGTTCACATCTTGTCCCCATAAGTTGCTCATTTTTTGTAATGATGTATCAGTTACAATTAATACATGTTCTTCTTCAATTGCACCTAAGGGTACTTGCTGAGGTGAATATTGTATACCTTCAATTTGACGATTTGATTTTTGTTCTAATTCTTTAAGTAACTCTTGATCTCCCCACTTGTATATTTTTCCTTCAGGAGAAATAATTTTGATTGGTGGATATATATCTAAAGATTCTTCTCCTATAAAACTCGCCGTATAACCAATCATTTCGGGAAGTTGTGTTGCGGTTAAATACTTTCCTGGTCTTGTTTCATCTAAAAAAGCATGGCTTCTATCCCCATATAAACCATAAGATGCAATGTAAGTTTGTTGAACATTTTCTCCGCGAAATGATTTTATTGGATGTCTTACAATTTCTTTTAGTTCTCCAATTATCATATCCCTACTCCTTTTTTATCTAATTTTTTATTTTAATTATATATTAAATTGGAAGTAGTTACCTTATGAATATCGTATACACGCAAGGTTAACATAACGGCTCATTATCGGTAGCAAGGAAAAATAAGGCCCCTTTCTCTCACAAGGGAAATTCCTTTTTTGTTTCATGGGTCTATGCATTTTTCTATACATTCTTATCCTGGTGCGGTTTTAGGGTTCTCGTTTGTTATTGGATTAGCCAAAAAGATGTATAAAACCTTGCATGCTCTTAGCATTGGTTTTTTCTGAAATGCTGCCGGTACCCCATCGCTATCAACCTAAGCTCATACAACGTCAATTATAGTAAAGGTTGATTCTTTTTTCTAAAGGCTAGGTGTAGGGAATTGAAAGATTTGCATACAAAATAAACCTTAATGGGTTTCATTTTTTTGATTTAAGCCGCTTGATTATTAAACATGGTACAATTGTAAACCACACCTAATATATCAAAGACTGTTTTCTTCTCATACCTATGAGATTTTCGCCCGTTTTGCTGTAGGAGGTTGAACAAGCGAATTAGAATCTTTGATAGCTCTTGGGTGTCTTTCTGTATAGCTTGGAAAAGAAGAAGGAAGTAATCTTTAATCATATATATGGCCTTATATTCACTCAGTTCTCGTTTCTTTTTTATAAGAAGTAATTGCCGCATTTGAAACATGGTAGAAGAACAGAGTAGAATGGCAACCAGTTGCCCATAAAAAGGGCATTCTAATCGTTCTCGTTTTATCTTTTTACAATGATGAATATGAAAGAATGATTTCCATATTTTAAAGACAATCGCTATTTGCCAACGTAAAGTATATAACTCATGTAGCTGTTCTATCGGAACCCATTCCCAAGGTATATTCGTCACGTACACGTTTAATCCCGCTATCATTTTACTTTTCTCTGAGTACGTTCTATTTTTAGATTTTTCTTTTTCAGCGATCTTTGCTCGTCGTTTTTGAAGTTGCTTATCTGTTAATCGATTAAAAATAACGCGTGCAAACAGTTGTTGTTTATCACCAATATACGCATGTTTTAATTCAAATGTCTCTCCAGGCTGTAGTTGTTTCAAAATCTGTTTTACATCGATTTGTATGTATTCCGATTGTTTCTTAATTGCACCATTTTTAAAGTACTCTGGGTTTGAATTTTTCACATATACATTCGTGTTTAATTTTAAACGAGAAATATAGTATGTACCTCGTTGATTCATTTGATCTAAGTCTTCCAATGAAAAGTAACCCAAATCACGAATACATAAATCTCCTGGTCGTAAGGTGTCTAAGCATTCCGTACCGAATGTTTTGTCATTATTTTTTCCAGGTCCAACTTGAAAGTTAAGAAATTCCCCACTGTGCAGGTCATATTCTAATTGAATTTTGATTCCGGCTGTTTGGGCACATCCTCCAGAGCCTGGATATACATTCTCTAAAGCATTTGGCACTTGAAATACGGTGGCATCTAGGATACGGATTCGCCCAAAATAGGAGAAGAGATGGTTAGAAATTTGTGTTTGTTCACATAATTTTTGTTGTAACAGTAAAGAAAAAATCTGTTTTAAAAACAAAACTGCTTTAGCATTTAAACGTTTATTTAAGCCCTCAGGACTGAGTAAAGTACCAGTAGCTGCATGAAGCCTACTACATAATCGGACTAAGGAATCACTTGCCACCCGTTGACTAATCCAAATACAAATAGTAGCTAAGTCTGACCCAGAAAACTTACGTTTTCGCTTTATAAATCCGACTTTTCTCGCAAGTTCTTCTAAAAATACAGGTGTAACATATCGTTGTAATTCTTCCGCAAATGGTAGTAATTCATCTTGAATCGAGAGATTCATATAAAAGTGCCATCCTTACTATTCTCTTTTTATCTAAATTGTACTAAAAAAGTATTGTTTTAGGATACAATAGAGTCAAAAGGTGCAATATTAAAACAGTCCAAGTCATTGATATTCTAATAAAGGTAGGTAATTTTATGATTCGTGAAGCTGAACCAAAAGATAGTAATGTAATCGAAAATTTATATAAAAAATTAGCACCGCATAGTAAAAATATTAAAGTTTTACCAGAAAGAATTGAACAGATAAGAAATGATTCTAATAATTTCTTATTTGTCTATGAGGAAGATTGTAAGGTTAAAGGAAGTATATTTATGACCTTTTGTCTTGATCCTGGATACCAATTTAGACCATATACCGTTCTAGAGTATGTGATTGTAAATGAAGATTTTCGAGGTAATGGAATAGGTGAAAAGTTACTAAGACATATTGAACAAATATCGATTGCAAGGGGATCCACAAGAATTATCTTATTAAGTAGTGCAACTAGAATAGAAGCACATAAATTCTTCGCTAAAAATGGTTATAATGGAACTATAAGTAAGGGTTTCAAGAAGTATATACCAATTAATTAAGCTTTATATAGGTGTTTTTCCTATCTCCCAAAAAGGAGGACTAAAAAAAGTTTAATGAAAATGGATTCCTCTCTTTTTGGATGAACTTTCCCCTTTAATAAAAAGTTTAATTAAAAATACCTTGGAATTCTTTAATTGAAAGAAGCAAATTAACAAACATCGTAACTTTTTTTTAAAGTCACAAATAGCGATTTTATAAATGTCAAAATGCCGACACAAAACACCATTAAAATGGTGTAATTAGTTTGTAATAACATTTTATGGAGATGATTAAAATGATATACAGCCTTGTGAATATAGGAGTAAGTCTGTTAATTGGGATTATCTTTATATTAATTTCATTACTATTGAAAAAAAGAACACCATCAGATATTAATGCAATATATGGCTATCGAACAACTAGGTCTATGAAAAACATGAAACTTTGGGAAGCTGGAAATAAGTATAGCGCTGAAATCATGACACAAAATGGATTTATAATTATTATACTAGGAAGTATTATCAGCCTATTTTTTAATAGCCCTTCCACTGCAATACTTTTAATTATGGGATCTATGCTATTACTAATAATCAGTATGATTATTAGGGTGGAGAATAAGCTAAAAAAACTGGAAGGACCATGTAACTAAAATTTTTGTATGGAGTATTTATGAATCTTTACAAAAAAGTTCGATTAAAAATACTTTGCAAACTTATATTGTACGATAAAAAACGAATCTATTTTGAAAAAGGATTCGTTTTTTTGCACTTAGGGTCTTAAGTTGATGGGCATGTATGGTGACCCCTATAAGTCTATTTAAATAACAAATTTAATTATTGGAGGAATGAAGAATGAAGATTGCTGTATCGGAATGGAAAGCATTGAAAAAAGAAACAAAGTTAAAGTTATTGCGTTATGCGATGTTAGAAAGTAAGTATAAGTATGCAAAATAAAAGCTCTTCATTTGCAAAAGCAAACAAAGAGCAAAAGTCTGAGTTACCATCTGGGAAAGAAATTGGCAGGTTTCTTTCCTCTATATTTTAACATATTAAAAGCTGTAGAGAAAAGGGGCATATAGAATGAGAGAAGGTCGTATTTCCTTTCAGCAAAGGTGTAAAGAATTTCTTGTTATGATTGTCGGTTTTAGGTTCATTATGTTTCTCATGTATGGCGAAATCCTGTTACAATAGTAAAGAATAACTTGGGTACAAATTGATAATGAAATGGGGAAATATGCTGGATGAAAGCAACCGGAGTAACTAGAAAAGTGGATGAATTAGGGCGTATAGTAATTCCAAAGGAACTTAGAAATACGCTTGGGATTAAAGAAAAATCACCATTAGAGATTTTTGTAGAAGGGGAAGACATCATTTTACAGAGGTATCAGCCTGGTCATGTTTGTGCATTAACAGGAGAAGTGTCAAATCGTAACATAGCATTAGCAAAGGGTAACATCTCATTAAGTCCAGAAGGTGCAGAACTATTAATAAAAGAAATAGAACAGTACCTTGTAAAATAAGTGCTCCTTTTAAGGGGCTTTTTTTATGGTTAACATAATAATTTCACGTACCGTAATGATTTAAAAACCAAAACAATATAATAATAGTCTACATTTAATCTTGTGTAGACTTAATCAGCTAAATGGAGAATGTATTGTATATTTTGGATAGATTTCTTGCGAAATATGTACCTAGAGCCGTATTTCAATTTAAATGTGATACGATAGTTATATATTCGTTTTGCTAGTAAAAGGGGATGGGTGTCGATGAAAAACCACATAAAAGTAAATGGAAAAATCCTTTAAACAAATAAAAAATGGTCACATCTCAAGTAAAGACAAAGACAACATATTTCTAATTGGTTACGTAGAGAATATACACAGTTTGTAAAAACACATTATAGAAAACCTAGAAAGTATGAACATGATGAGATTCTTCATGAAGTGATGAACCAAATACAGGAACGTGAAATTTGGATTCCTAATGGTGAAGTAAAAAAATATTATCTAAGCAAAATAGGAAAATGGTTTAGAAAAATAGAAAGTGAATGGGAATCACAAATATCCAACAGTGAAAACCAGCATGTATTAGAAGAAAAGTAAATACAAAGAAACCAGGGGGGCGCATTTCATGTTTAATTTACAAGAAGATATGTATGAACAATTGAAAGAAAAAAAAGGGGAAGTTACTGTATTTTTAATGAATGGCGTTCCAATACGTGGGCAGATCCTTGCAACAGATAAATTTACCATTCTAATGATGATTCGTGGTAAACAACAATTAATCTACAAACAAGCAATCTCTACACTTGCTATATAAAAAATGATTGTATGCTATAAAAGGAGAGGGATATATTGATTTTTTTATTTCGATTTGACATAAAAGATGATGGAATGGATTTTATCTTAAACGAAAAAATAGCTGAAGATATGATTCCTTACTATGATGAAATGCTTAGACCGCTTGCCGCTTCTTTAAGTCAAACATTAAACTTTTATCGAGCTTTTAGTAAACACCCTACCATTCTATCTTGTCGAATTTTAGATAATAATGAACTGGAAATTATGTTGAGTAAAGGATTGGGACAGTATATAGATCCATACACTAAAAACCAAATTATTTTCGAAAATGGAAAATTAATAGCAGATATCTTAATGGAAGTTATGAACCATCAAACTATATACCGTTAAATTATATTATAAGGGGTCATCATACATGCCCATCAACTTAAGAAATTAGGTATTCCAAAAACAAAAAATAGGCTAAGTGTTTTTATATTTTGTTTTATATTTATATAAAGGTGAGATAAAAAAAGACTTAATCCTTATGAGGAATTTAAGTCTTTTTATAGTATTGTTATTAGGTGTCCCGCCAGCATTTCGGAAAAAAACCACGCTAAGAGTATGCAAGAATTTATGCAAAAAATAGGGAGACATCGGGAACCATAGGGAAGCCAAAAGGCGCCCCAGAATAGGAATGTATAAAAAGATGCATAGAGTCATAAAAAAAGAAAAAGACAACTCCCTCGTGAGAGTAAGGGGGACGTCTTTCTCTTTGCTACCGATAATGTTGCGTTATGTTAACTGAACATGTATAGAATATACATGTCCTTCTACATAGGTCTTGGTAAATATATAGCGAATAGAACTGTATAAAGGATGGTGAAAACATGAATACAAAGGAAAAGGAATTTGCAGAAAAAGTATTAAAACATTTATGTGTAGGAAGTCAAATAGACGGCATAAGATTTCGACTTAATAGTCCTCTATTATATTTCATGCACTATGACGGGAGAGATGATGCTGACCAGCTATGGTTACATTGCGAATCGAGATGGACTGTATATTCAAAAGCCCCAGATACATATCCGTTATCTGAAAAAGAGATAGAGATAAAAACAGAAGAAGAACTATTGAGAGCTGTTATTGATATAAGGAGAGAAAAGGTAATAGATATTCAATTGGGAGAGGTTTCTCCACATCTTATTATCACTTTAGAATCGGGAAAAGTATTGTTTGTAAACGGACATCACCCAGACTATGAATGTTGGCAAATAGGCGATGAAGGAGACTATTGCGGAAAGGATTGGTTAATAGTTGCTGTTCCTGGAGATAATATAGTAGTTTGGGCTCCAGATGATTTCAATTGACTTCCGCTTTCGATAATTATGTAAATAAGCTGTCCATATGGGCAGCTTATTGTATTTTTTGCTTAGCGTATATTTTTGTTAAAATGTTGGTGGTATACCCTGACTGAGCCATACGCAAAGGGCAATGAGTTCGTTAGCTTGATATTTACTAGATCGCTGTACAAAGCCAACTTGTCTGGCGATGTCTTGTAGGACTACTGGAAATAGAAAACATAGCGTATTTTTTCATTTTATGGGGTATTTTGTTTTGATGGCTTGATAGCGATGGGGTGGGATCCCTTTTTAACTTAGGGGTAATTTATGTCGTATTTAGCAATTATTAATTACATAATGCAAATGATTATTTACATTTTGTTAGTAATCATTTACAATTACAGTAATTGTAAATGAGGAAAGGGAAATTATGATGCTAGAAAACAGAGTTAGAGAATTACGAGCACGATTTAGATGGACTCAGCAAGACTTGGCTGATGCAATTGGGGTCACAAGGCAAACAATTGGATTAATAGAAAAAGGTGATTATTCTCCATCTGTCACTATGGCGTTAAAAATAGCTGCTGTATTTCAAGTTACCGTAGAAGAGGTTTTTTATTTAAAGGGAGAGGAACGATTATGATAAAACAGGTTTTAAGATCCCCACTCATAGGGGCCAGTATATTTGTGTTGATTATTGCATTTTTACTATTTTCTCTTATGAATACACAAGTCATTTTAGCTAAGTTATGTTTCGGGATTTTAGTGACGGTTACTTTTTTATGGCTCATTCTCACAAGAATTTATAACCGAAAGAATCCTCATGATAAGATCAGGTTATTTAGCTTTATACCATCTGAATTTCGTGAAATAGATGAAGGGCAGCAGTGGGTAACCTATAAGGCTTGTCGAAATGTGTATATTTACTATAGCATTACGCTTCCAGTAACGGCAGGGATTTGCTTCCTCTTTTCTCAACATAATTTTGTTCCGTTATTGTGCATTGGTTTACTAGGTGCAGGTCAATACACTGTCTATTGGTTAACTACTATTCTTATTTTAAATCGTATTTAACAAAGGGGATGAAACAATATGGTGGAGTGGGCTCAAAATGCAGGTGCATTATGGCAATATGTAGTGTTATTTCTTTTAGCTTTTGCCCCATGGATGGATGTATCAATCGTTATACCACTTGGTATCGCATGGGGGTTACAACCCATTGCAGTAGGAGTAACAGCATTTGCAGGAAATCTTATCTTGGTTCTATTACTTGGTTTTTTCTTTAAACAGTATGCCAAATGGCAAGCAGCAAGAAAACTAAAAAAAGGTATAACAACACCTTCTAAAAAAGAAACCCGATCAAGAAAAATATGGGAACGATATGGTATTCCAGGCTTGGCTCTTCTAGCTCCAATTCTCGTAGGAACTGATATTGCAGCCGTATTAGCTTTAACATTTGGATCTAACCGGACACACGTCATAAGTTGGATGACGGTCAGTCTAGCAGTATGGACAGTCATTTTTACAGTTGCTGCGATGTATGGGCTTAGCTTTTTAAATATTATTTAGGTTATCATGATGATTTTAGGTAATCTAAAATCGTTAATTATCTAAAAATTATGGAGTAATAAAGTGAGCTCATATAATATCAAGACAAAAGCTTTATCCAAAAACATTTGAACACTCAACTAGCTGTATGATATGGTCATAGTACCGTAGCTCACGAACTTATATAGGTAGAAACACATTGCTATCAAGCTAAGAATTTTATAACACCCTCAGGATGGAAATTGCGTGTATTTTTGACAGAAAACAGCTTATTTTTTCGTTTTGGGGCATAATTAGTTTTTTAACTTGATAGCGATGTATGGTGACCCCTATTACCCTGTATTTAAATACAAATGCCATTGCCGTTGCTTAAAATTATTTAGCTATTGTTCTTAATAATTGATCGACCAACAATTGAGATTTTAGACCTTCTAATCCATCAATTAGTGGTTTTTCATCATTTTGAATACAATCAATAAAATGCTGTACAGCATCTTCAAACCCTCTTTGCTTTAACGTTGTATCCCAAGAAGGAGAAAATGAAGTAGATAGGCTATTATTAGACTCAACTTCTAAAGTATTCATGTTCTTAATCCTTAAAATTGCTCCATCTGTTAATAGTTCAAGCTTCTCAAGGTTAGTACCCGCTTTTCTATGCATATCTGTAAAGAAAGGTACTCCTTCCCTAGATTTATAAACATGTCCCGCATATACTAGGTAATTCTCACTACTTATATTTACCGTTCCATGTAACACATCCAAATCACCATTTGCTAGCCATCTTACTGTATCAACTGCATGTAAATAATCGTCTAACATTCTAAATTCATAAGAATAAGGCCCCATACTATCGGTTCTATGTTTTTCAAAACGAACTGATGCTATGTTTTGAGCTTGTTGTTTTGCTTGTACATACATAGGTGCAAAACGGCGATTAAATCCAACCATAAGCTTTCTTCCTGATTTTTCACTTAACTCAACTAATTTTTCAGCTTCTGCAACTGTTGCTGCTAGTGGTTTATCAACATAAACGTCTATCCCTTTAGTTAAAAGAGAAGATACAACTTCAAAATGTGTACTAGTAGAACTATGTACAAAAATTGCGTCACACTCTTCAGCAAGTGATGATAAACTATTAAAGTCTTGTATACGATACTGATTACAAATCATTTTTCTTTTATCTTTACTTGGGGAAAAAGCACCTATAAACGTCCAATCTTTTTCTTGAGTAAGAATTGGTAAATATGCTTTTTGTGCAATACTTCCTAATCCAATCATGCCAATACGAGGTTTTTTCATGTTTGATCATCCTTTTGTATTGATGTAATTAATAACAAAGTTAGTTTACACAATTTATGATGTATAGACAACTAAAATATTTTTTTAAGGAAATTAAATCACGTTGGAAATAAAAGTAAGGCTATGACCTATTTTTACACGCATCTCAGCTGAATCCCTATAATGGAAATTCTCACTATCGCGATTTTATTGTGCACCAGAGCTACAATTATTTATATTTTGTTATTTCCAGTTGCAGAATCCTCAAGATATTAAGGATTCCTTTTTTGTATCTAAAAACAACAATTAAAAAGATAAGATCGGGGAATACGATCTTATCTTTAGCGTAAGGGAAAAACAAATGACAGAAACCATCTTAATTTTTATGATATTATATTTATTGTTGATTTTCGATATAAAACCCATATTTAACATCTATATCAATATTGAGAAATTTATTACAAAATTAGTTATAAATAATTCAAAACTCCAAAGTAAACTTTTAGCCGTTAGTTTACTTTCAAACTATTGAAAACATTGACCTCACACCAATTCCCTTCATATCATCAAATTACACAACAAAAGTATACATTCAAAATAATGTAAATAAAGAGATTGTAAAACCCATTCAAAGTAAAGAACAAATTAGTTATGATAATCTAATTAATCAAAAATCACACTATTATGATAAAATGTTGTTTGATGGATATCAAAAAAAGGAGGAAATAACAATATGACTGATTCTAAACAAAAAACACCTCTTTGGGAATGGTTTGCTTATCTTGGAGCAACCGTAACAATTATAAAACTTGTATATACATATTTATTTTAAAATCAAACATATACGTTCTACACAACAGTAGTTATCACAACACCACTTATCAGCAGTCAATCTATCTAGAAATCTAGAAAATCCCCTTTTTTCATTAACTATAGCAAACAAAAAGCTGATCTCTTATAAAAAAATAACTAGCAAGAACCTTTGCTGCATACGAAGGTTCTTGCTAGTTCCGTGGTTTATTTTTTTAGTTTTTCTTAAAAAGATTTATCTTAATAGAGCATTAGCCTGTGTTTTTTCTGCATATTTTGCATATGGCATTACTGCCGTAGCTTTCGTTTGATCAAACGGAGTAAATTTTGCATCTATTGCTGTATGATAACCGATTTCTCCTGTATAATTAAAAGTTGCGTTTTTCACTAATATGCTTTTATTCGTGTCATCGAAACTTAAATATGATGGTAATGGGAAATCTTTTGAAGTTAATTTGAAAATATTATATAGATCTTCTGAATTTAGAGTAACTTCTTCGGTATGAGTTACGTTCATGTTTCCACCTTTAACTATAGGCAGTTTCACTTTTAAACTATCTAAAGCAGCATCAGTTTGGAATGACCCAGAAAATTTTGCTTTTTTAACTCTGCTAAAGTAATCTGTTGTACCACCTGGAGCAGCTATTACTTCTTGTGCTTTAAATGTAACATTCTTTTCATTAGTAGTAGTGAATGTATCAGTACGATTAAAAGCAAACTCAGCACTAACTTCAAATGTTTGCTCACCTTTAGCTAAACCAATATCGAATCCAAATTTAGTTACTGATTTAGCTGACAGTTTAAATCCATATTGATTTGTTGCAGTAACAGTGTCTACCTTTTTATATGATTCCTCCGTTGTAAAAGCTTTTTGTTTTTCAGGAGTATTATTTCTATAACTTAATAGATTAATTACACCTTGATCTTCTTCAACAACTTTACTTGGAGTTACTTTAAAATCTGTTCCAACACTAGTAATATTCACCTGATTCAATTGAGATTTCAAACCATAATCAACCCTAGAAGCCAGTGCTACTCCTCCTATAGCTCCTCCTATAGTTCCTGCTATACCTCCTACTAAAGGATCATTTTCAGGAAAGTATTCTCTTTGTATCTTTTCATCTTGGTTCATTTTAAATTTCTGACGTAATTCAGGGGAACGTTCTATACCCTCTATTAATCTCAGGTATAGAGCTTTTTCCATGTTTTCTTTAGAATAAGTAGTACCTTGATTATAAGCATCAACTACTTCTGCCGCATGAGATACATTCGGTAAAGTAAAAATCCCTGTTCCTAACATACATGCAAGTGGAGCAACCATTAACAATTTTTTATATCGTTTCATTTTTTTCTCTCTTTTCTGTTTTTTGAAATTTCCGACTCTTTATGATGTACCACTTTTTTCTAAAGTGGAGTAATAAAATGTACATAATGCCATACTATAAAACTATTGCCTAAGAACTTACATGAAAGATAAACAATGAAAATAGACTTTATTCTTTTATCTCATAGAATGTAAGAATCTTATGACTTAATGATTTGAGCTGAGGTTTCATTAACTCCCATACCTATGCTCCTTGCTATGATTCATGTACGAAAACGTAAGTATCCATTTTAACCACCACTCCTTTAATATGTATAAGTTTCATCTGTTTTGCGATAGATGAAGTATACTCAGTGTATATCAGGCGCATTGATAAATATAATCAAGGTTATTTATGGATGATATAAATGTCTTTTATATAAGAATAATAGGATGAGTATATAAAGTTAAAGAAAAATGTGATGTTATTGCGTTACAGGTAGATATAAAAGGAGCTTTTAAAATGGCATATCAGTTCGTTTTTACATCCATTGTTATTTTTGTATGTATAGGCGTTATTAGTTTTATAGTTAATACATACTTGATAAAGGATAAAGAAAAAAGGGGGAAGTTTTTGTAATCTATCTTATTCAAAGTTTTGTAATTGCAGTTCTGCTTATTTGGGTTATCTAGAGATTATTCAATTAACGGATGCTTTAACTGAGCAAGAATCAAAAAATGATTAAACTTTTTTATAAAAGAGTAGTTCATTAGGATATTGTAAGAATATGCTTTAATCAATCTTGCTAAACAAGCTCTTTCTTTTTGCTCGTTTATCAAGATTTTCAGTATTAATTTGAACTAAAATAACAGTTGTAAGAGCGCTGGCACTATACCTATTTAAACGAAAACAGCTAGTCTTCAAATTTGAAGACTAGCTGTTTTCGTTTAAAGCCAATACCTAATGCATCATGTACATCCTGAATGAAAATGAATGTATTTTTATCTTTTTGACTTTCTAACTCAACGTAATGAATTCGTATTTTTTTGTAATTGAGCTAACAAGTTATCTTTGAAAGACATGAACAATGGGTCACTTTCTTTTTTGGGAGACCACTGCATTATGAGCGGACGCTGTATTTTAATTTCTAATGGTTGAATGACAAAATCATTAATAATTTTTTTATTTAGACCTGATAAGGGAACAATTGTTATACCGTTAATTTGTAGTGTGAGAGCTAACGTAGAACTAATCGTCTCAGACTCCATCACTTTATTAATTGCTATTTTATTTTGCCTTAAATAAGATTCAACCACTTCTTTACCGTTAGAAAGAGGCATGATAAATGGATATTTTTCCAAATTCTCAGTTTTCAAATTAGCTGGAATGGATTTTGCAGAAACCATAACATAGGGATCCTCACCTATTATTTGATAATGGAATCCAGGAATTAATTTTTCTTTCAAGGTAATAGAAACATCAGCATTATCGGTAGACATCCATTCGAAAATTTCTTCACAACTACCTTCTCGAACGGTAAGAACATATTTACTTTGATTTAAATTCTCTAGTTCTATGCATTCTGCTAAACAGTATACCGTGAATGAAGGATTTGTAGCTAATACTATTTTATTAAAACTTTTGTTTTGCAATTTAAAAGCTGTATTTTCAAGATTTTCGTACTCGTTAAGAAGTTGATTCACATAAATCAAAAATTCCTGTCCATTTTCAGTTAGAAGCGTTCCTTGCCTAGAACGATCAAATAAAGTTAAAGAATATCGTTTTTCCAATTTATTAATGATATGTGTAATAGCTGGCTGTGTCATGTGTAATTCTTTTGCTGCTACACTAATACTTTTAAATTGAGCCACATATTTAAAAACTTTAAAATCAAAAATATTCATTCTTTGCTCCTTATATAAACGATATTTATATCATCCATAAATAACCTTGATTATATTTATCAATGCGCCTGATATACACTGAGTATACTTCATTGCAAGAATAGATGAAACTTATACGTATAGAAGGAGTGTTGGTTAAAATGAGTACTTACGTTTTCGTACATGGAGCATGGCAAGGAGAATGGGCATGGGAATTAGTGAAACCTCAGCTGGAATCATTCGGACATAAAGTAGTTACATTAGACTTACCTGGAAGTGGAAAAGATATGACACCGCCACAAGATGTAACATTGGATTTATATGTTGAGAGAGTAATCGATGTTATAAATCAACAAAATGAAAAAGTGATTCTTGTTGGACATAGTATGGGTGGAATTGTTATTACGCAAACAGCTGAATATGTACCTGATAAAATCGATAAATTGGTATATCTTTGTGCATTCTTGCCACAAAATGGTGAAAGTCTTGGAGGAAAATCGACAGGGAAAAAAGGACCAAGGACGTTAGTAAACGCGAGTAACATGACTGCAGAGCTTGACCCTGAATATATCGAACAAACCCTTTTAAATGCTACAAAAGATGATGCTATTAAACTAGCCACTATTAAACGAATGCGTCCCCAACCTTTAGGACCATTCCAACAAGAGCTAAAAACATCTGCAGAGAAGTTTGGAACTGTCAATCGTGTCTATATTGAAACTACATTAGATCAGGCTATTCCACTTGCTTTCCAACGTATGATGTATACAGAAACACCTTGTAACAAAATCATTACTATGGAGGCTGATCATTTACCTTTCTTTTCTAAAACAACGGAACTTGTCCAACATCTAAATCAATTGAGTCAAGATTAATAGATAATAAAGATATGTACGGTCTAAATTATAATATTTTTTTATATAAACCGATTATATAAGAAATATAATCGGTTTATATTTCCTCACTGTGTGTAATAAATTTATAGTTTATTATCAAATTAACATACATCTAGATTAAAAAGAAGATGTTAAACAACCGTTAAAAGGGGAATATTATGAGAGTTCAAAGGATGCAATGGGCAGGGATATTATTTGAAGACGAGGAACATGTTTTAATGATTGACCCTGCTTTTAAATTTAATAAAGAATTTTTAGGTTTGCCACTTGAAAAAATATATGACTTTTCAGTATTTAAAAAACCAGATTTGATTTTAATCACGCATCTGCATCCTGATCATTTCGATCCTGAATCAATCCTGGAACACTTTGGGGAAAATATACATTTAGTTGTACCAAAGCCATGTCTTGAAGAGGTAAAATCAAGAGGGTTTAATATGGTAACCGGTTTACAAATTGGTGAAAATATTAAATGTGGGGAATTCGAAATTTTTGCAGAGTATTCGGTCGATGGGGCAGGAGATGAACAAGTATCGTGGATAATTAAAAATCGTAATCAGACATTTATTCACTGCGGAGATACTTTATGGCATGGACGTTGGTGGAGTATAGCTAATACGTATGGACCAATTAATATTGCTTTCCTTCCCGTAAATCAAGCCATTGTTAATAGGGGGAAAGGCATAATTCCTAGTAATCAACCAATATGTCTTGGACCAGAGGAAGCTATATCTGCGGCAACAATACTAAAAACAAAGATATTAGTTCCAATACATTATGGAACATTTCATAATCCTCCTATCTACAATGAAACAAAATTACTAATTGAAAGATTGGTATCTGGTGAGAAAAACTTTGAAATTAAATTTTTAAGAAATAAAGAAGAATTTATATATGAATCATAATCATAAAGATATTAAACGATTGATTTATACAATATCATATGATTTTTAGATTTTGGTGCAAATATAATCAAATTTGAAAAGAGAGCGTCAGATTCCATTAGGAATCCACTGTTATGCAATGAGACTGAAGAGAGTGTTGATAAGTTGTATCTAATTTCGGACAGGAATCACAGCACTCTCAATATGTTCATGAATTATATGTATCGATAACATGAAATTTATTTTCTTATAGTTTTCATAAATTATTATAGTGTTGATTAATTAAAATGGCGAGTCCGCTGCTTTTTTATTTAACAAAAAAAGAACCTGCAAACCCGCAGATTCTCCTGATAATGATTTATATAAGTAAGACCTGAAAATATAATACAATAATTTGAAAATGAGTTCAAGTAAATAAAAAGGACCCTCTGGAGTTTGGGTCCTTTCAGAAGTGATGATGTTTCCTCGGCTTAGAAACTGAGAAAATACAAAAATATAATACATCGAGATTTAGAGAATTTCAATACCTAAATTAAAAATTACCGTGGGGTGGATGAGTATGGATAGGTAGCGAATCCACTGATTTTTTTATTTTGCATAGAAAAAAGGAACCTGTAATGGCTCCTTTTCACAATGCTACCTTTTATGGATGCATTTTTTAGCTCGACGGCAATGTGGTGTCACCTCAAAGATAATTATTTTATTTGAAGGTTGTAGTTTTAGAATAAAATTTGATTAAAAGACTCCTTTTAATTTTTGTTTAGCAACAAAAAAAGCAACTCCATTTTGATCAATCTTTTTTCAAAATGGAGTTGCTCTTTTAATATAAGAATGTAATTTTTATAAAACAGATTGATTGGGCAAATACCTCAAAGATTAGTTAGAGGAAGTGATTCCCTTCAGAAACTCATTTGTCTGCTTCAGACTAAGTATACTGGCCGGAGAGGCCATATCAAACTGATAGCCGTGACCCGCTTTTATCTCGTTGGGATCGAAAAATAAAGAAGTAACTGGGACGTCTTTTTCTTGAAGTGTAGCGACGAAAGTCCTGGCTTGTGTTTCAAATGAATTCGTGTTGCCGTCGGTTACAAATGCAGGAGGGAAGTCTTTAGTGATATACTTTGACAGATTTAAGACATCAAACTTCGGATTGTCCATCCAGTTCTTATCACCCAAAATGCCCCAGCCCATACGTTTGATTATGAATTGTTGCACGGGCTTTAGATCACTATGCTGAAATGCCGTAATATCGTAGGGGGCGCTATATAGTAATAAGCCCTTGATTGTATTTGTCGATACGGATTGCGGGACTCCCACGAGATTTGCATATTCAGAATTGGTTTGGATCAGGGAAAACTCCCCGGCCAAGAAAGCCCCCGCTGAGGAACCGGCCAAGATCACCTGCGATGGATCCAAGGGGTATTTTTGAGCTAACTGCTGCAAATAAGACAATACCTCGCCGACTTGCTTCGTCTGATTAAACAAAGTGGCCCCTGGCGCTAACTCGTAATTCATGGATACTACAGCAAAACCTTTCGAGGCTAGCGCCCTTGAATAATCGGCAGGCATATACTTGTCTCCACTAATAAAGCCTCCACCGTGGATAAAGATGATCACAGGCAGTGGCTTCGAATCAATTTGAGGAAGGTAAAGGTCCAATTTATTTTCTTGGTACTTGGATGGATATGAGATGTCAGAGAGAACCCGAGTTTGTTTCATAAGAACGGGCAAATCGGATGGGTGGGAGCCAAAATTTTCAGGATTATTCTTGCTGCCGAGCATTTGGAGCGCCCAAATGCTCGGCTGAGGTGTCCAAATGGTGAAGGTAGCCATGATTAGAGCAAGCAACAAAACAGCAATCCCTGTAAACTTGACTAATTTGAAGTTGCGCTTTTTTTCTATTCGTTGGTTGGGTATTTGTACTTGTGTCATCAATTAACCTCCTACATCCATGTCCTCAGTCTGAGTATAACCGGTTATTTTTAATATAAATTTCATGGACGGTATCGTTTATTTAATTATATCGCTTCTAAACTGAACCGTAATTCAAAAACTTATTTAATTAAAGCGCCCTTTAATTGAATAACAGAGGAGTTTCTATTAGCTAGTTTAGTCGAAAAAGGAAAAATATTAAGGTTGATATACAAAGACGTGTAGTGATCAACATATATACTGTAGTAATGATTATAATAATACTTATACTCATTAAAGACCATTCTATAACTGGAGAAAAGCATCCGTTCGTACTTAATGTATAAGAACTTACACCTAGTATTATAAAAAAGGGTCTGCTCAAACTTAAGCAGACCCTTTTCCTACTTGGAATACAGACGGAAAAATGGAAAAATTGCACGTTAAATTTTCAAAGCTTGATATTCTTTGGTGGGAATGTAATTATTACTGAAAATGATCCAGTAGAACAAGAAAGACGTATTAGATATAATGATTTCGTTGCCTATGCAGTCACTTTTCAAAATGTTGTTGCTATAACTATGATTTTATGACACCTCAAAAGAGAGGGATATCGATTCTCACGAGAAAATCTGGTGATGTTAAGCCCATATATGACGAAGCATCTAAAACGTTTTGGCGATTATGTGATTGATTTACAAAACATTCCGTAACCAATAGAAGAGAATATAGCTGTATAAAAGATAAACAGGTCAATCATCGGAAATAAATTCCAGTCTATAACCCGTATTTACCCGTATCTCGGTTGAACTCCTTATAGGGAAGCGTTTTTTAAATGAATACAACTATGAATTAACTTTAACTGTTCTGTTTATATATTTTCTCACTTTTGTTTTCTACGCGATGTATAATGCTTTCTCCTTCAACATCAATGTTAGGCAAAATTTTATCCAGCCATTTTGGCAAGTACCAGGCTGACTTACCCATGAGAATCATGACTGCAGGTACGATTGTCATTCTCACGATGAATGCGTCAAAGAAAACACCGAATGTAAGAGCCATACCTATGGATTTAATGATGGTATCAGGCGCCAGCATGAATCCAATAAATACAGACATCATAATTAATCCCGCTGCGACTACGACTCTCCCGCTCTCCCGCATTCCTTCTACAATAGCTCTCTTCGGATCACCTGTATGCGTATATACTTCCCGCATCTTGCTCACTAGGAACACCTCATAGTCCATGGCGAGTCCGAACAAGATGCCAATCAGAATGACAGGCAAGAAGGCTAAAATTGGACCGGCAGCCGGGAACCCAAATATATTTTGGAAATGGCCATCCTGCACGAAAAATACCACTGCTCCCAACGTAGCACCAAGAGAAAGTAGAAACCCTAATACGGCTTTTAATGGAACGAGCAGAGATCTAAACACTAGAACTAAGAGTACATACGCAAGTCCCACAATAAGGGCAGCGAAAACTGGCAAGGCGTCACTCAGCTTTTGCACAATATCAATATTCATCGCTGCTGTGCCCGTTACCATTAGTTCAATTTCATTTTTTTTCTCGGTTTGGTTCGATTTGTCCCTGATTGCTTTTACCAAATCCTTTGTCTTTGTATCGTCAGGTCCAGCTTTTGGTGTAATAGAAATCATATGAATCTTTCCAGAAGGCCCAGGGATAGCTGGTGTCACACTTTTCACGTCAGGTAGGTTACCCAATTCTTTTGCGATGGTGTTCATAGCATTTTGCGTTTCAGCTGTTGCTTCTTCTGATTTTGCTACTACCATTAAAGAAGCATGAAATCCTTCCCCATACGCTTCCGTCAATAAATCATATGCTCTTCTTTCTGTCGTTTCTGTGGACTTTGTTGTTCCATCAGAAGGCAGGCCAAGGTTCATATGGAAAAACGGAATTGAAATCACTGCAAGTAATCCGATTGAGAAAATCGTAACAATCAAAGGACGTCTTATGACAAATTCTCCCCATTTATTTGAACCAGCATGTTTCTTACCTGCCCCAGTCATCTTTTGCAAGAATCGATTTTGTTTAGATGGGGCAATCTTATGGCCGACAAGTCCCAAAATGGCTGGTAATATGATGACGGAAACCAACACAGCTGCAAGCACAGTAAAGGCAGCGGATACGCCCATCGCTGTCAGGAATGGAATCTTTGTAACAGACAGTCCCAAAAGACCTATAATAACAGTTAATCCCGCGAAGATTACGGCACTTCCCGCTGTTCCCGTTGCGATGGCAACAGATTCTGGAACAGAATCTCCTTGTGCAAGCTGCTGTCTAAAACGATTGATAATGAAGAGTGCATAGTCTATGCCTACTGCGAGTCCAAGCATGGCAGCTAATGATAAGGAAACTGATTGGATTTCCACATAATTGGTTCCAATCATGATTCCTAGCATTCCAATTGCTAATCCGATTATCGCAGTGAGAATCGGCAGTCCAGCTACTAAAAAAGACACAAAGGTAAATGCCAGGACTACGAAGGCAACAAGAACCCCGACAATTTCAGTCATACCTGAAGTCTCTGAGTCAGAAAACGTAACATCGCCTCCTGATAACTCCGTTTGAATGCCGGCATCCCTTGTTGTTTCAATACTATCTAAAATCTTATCTTTAGAAGCTTCTGTAACCTTTTCTGCTTTTACTTTGTACGTAACAACTGCATATCCAATTGTCTTATCTTCACTGAGGTTCTGCAGTTGCATCGGTGCTGCCACAGAATCAACAGCTGAGTCTTTTTTTATTTCTTCAAGAACTCCTGCAATTTTTTGTTGTACTTCGGCTGACTCCAAGGTTTCGTTTTTTGGTGCTTTAAATGCCACTTTTACTTGGGCACCTGCTGGTTGCATCGCTTTAAATTCTTTTTCAATTACTTTTCCTGCTTTATCTGCTGGTGTATTCGGAATACTCAGCTCGTCCTTGAAAGAGGAACCTATGTTGACTGCAAAAAGCACTAATGCAATAAGAACTGCGAGTGCACTGAATACAACCTTTTTTCTATGATTTACTGCCCAATAGCCTAATTTATACAGATATTTTGCCAATTGAATCTCACCCTATTCTTGTCGAAAATTTTACTTTTTCTTACGTTGTAATCAACAAACACTTATTTACCTATTATTAATATAATAAGATTTTAAAATATTTATTATAAATTGTATCTGAATATCCCTCCCTATTTATAACTTGTAAAATGGCGGTAAACTCCCAATAGGAAACAACGGAAATGGCACACATTGACAGCAATAATGTCCTTTTATACAATGACGTTATCACTACACTAACAATTGTGCTTACATGTGTAAGTATAGCAGTGAATTTTCATCTTTCAAGCACTATGTGCTGATTTGCACTTAAAACGAACAGAATGAAGGGATGTGTTAGCTTTGAGAAAGTCAAGAGAAGACAGTATACACTCTCAGAGATACATTATGGATGCATTGAGCGCACTGTTGCATGAACATAAACTACAAGATATAACGGTAACGGCTATTTGCAAAAAGGCTGGAGTTGCCAGAGTCACATTCTACAAATACTACCGAAACGTTTACGACGTGGTACAAGCATCTGTGGATGAAATTGTTCAACAATTCTTAAAAGAGGTTGATAGTTTGGATCCATATGAAAGTATGCAGCTAATTATTGAATATATCATAGAGGGGTTTGTGTCTGCACAGAAGCCGTCAGGAAAGTTAATTGATTTAAATATATCTAGTATGATGCTTGAGTATTTGAATTATACAATGGAAAAGGTCTTTCAAGCTGACATTACGCGTAATCATGACATGAGCAGAATGCAAATCCTGTTTTTAGCAGGCGGTATCTTCAATATTGTTACCGATTGGATTAAAAGAGGGTCAAGGGAGTCTCCTCAGGCACTTGCTGCAAAAATATACGAGATTCTTCCTTATGAGACAACAGATACAAGGAATTTGGCAAATTCATGATGTAACTGTTCTCCCTTTGATTACATCTAAAAAAATGGGCATCACATAAATAGCTACGAGTAGTTCATCTAACCATAAACGACCGTTTTTGGTTAAAAGAGCAAAACTTTTTTTCATATAATTTCGCCACACATCCATCGACTTAAAATCTCATAATACCCTCAGAACGAAAAATGTGTACATTTTGCTCAATTTTTATTGTTTTGGGGTAATTCGTTCTTTTTAGGTTGATGGATGTGGGGTACCGCCACATCTATCAAGATAACAAAAATAATATCCCCTTAAGGTAAAAATACGCTATTCTTTCTGTATAATTATAGGGAAGGGTAGCATTTTTTTTATTTCTGTTTTGAGTAAGGGGTATGAGGGGCCACTACGAAAGAAAATTTTTTAGAAAAACAGTTAAGAAGACCATGTAATGTAGTTATAATTTTTTAGAGAAAACATCCATAGCGGATACTTTTTACTATATAAAATTTATATAGTAAAAGCATAATTTAACAAAGTGGACCATTGCCCCCCGTAATTCATCCCATATCTCAAACATTTTTCCATAGCTAAAATATAATAAACAAACGTTTGTTTAATTTTTCCCATAACTAACTTCTGTATCATATAAGTAAAAAAGATAAAGAAAAACCATTTACATATATTCATGAATTATATTTAGTTATAATATGAAATTCATTTTCTTATAGTTAATTAATCTTAAACAAAAATATATACCGTTCTGTAAGAACGCTACATTGTTCTCTATTTATCCATACTTATAATTTCACTAATTTATTATGATGTAGATATTAATTTAAAGTTATTTATACAAAACAACTAAATGAATTTTTTAGGTAGAGAAAATAATATACCATTCTGTTTGCTTAATTCACATAATTTTTAAAATTAAAATCTGTGGATGTTAATATTTGTTATATAATATACTTATCAAAGCATTACCCCTGTAGTTTTATAATGAATCTGTAAGATAGTTTGTTTGTCCCGTATATTCACCTTAACTAAAAAGAACTTGTAGTGATTCCTACAAGTTCTTTTTGCCTTTCTTATTGTAATTAGGATTGAAACAATAAGAAAGTATTTATCGCTAGTTTGCTAACTAAAATTTTTATATTTTTGAATTTTAATAGGTTTCATTAATAAAAATTTTTAGACTATAGAATGAATCATTAGACTGATAGAAAAATAAACAAAAGGGGAAGAACCACCAATATTCTTCGCCTTTTGCCTGTAATTAGGGTTTCTATATTAATGAATATAGAAGATTATAAAATGTTGGATGCAACAGTTTACATTTAAAATTATAGCAAGAGTAACAGGTGTTTTTTTATGCAATATTGCATAAAAAGTTATGATTTATCAAATATACATGTCTAATGAGGAACACAAAAACTCTATATAGGATGAATTTAATCCTTACAGTTTCTTTATAGTGAATTAAAAGCGGCAAAAATTAAAAGGTTAATTTTATCAATACGAGTTTTTTCTTTTACATATTAAAATGGAAGTACCCTTTCAATGTATACTGACCCCTTCATAAATTGTGAAGGGATTTTTTTATTCAATAAATGAGTTTTACAAAAGATACAAAATGTTGAACTCATAAAAAGCAATTGATATCTTGTGTATGTAATTTTATCAATATTAGTGTAAGTCCTTATGTATGTATGTTGTCATAAGGACTTGTTTGCATACGTATTACTCTTTTATGTACAATGAAAGAAAAACATCTTATGAGATGGGGAGAGGAAAACCCATGTCCAACCAACAATTAGTGAATTTACGCATTGATTTTGCTTTTAAACAATTATTTGGCACAAGTGGAAATGAAGACATTCTAATTGCTTTTTTAAATGCTATGTTACAAAATTCTTTAGAATCACCCATTGTTTCGTTACAATTAGAAGATCCACACTTACATCGCGAACATGAAGAGGATAAATTATCGATTTTAGATATTTCCGCAACGTTAGATACGGGAACAAAGGTAAATGTGGAAATACAGCTAAATAATAATCATGATATGATTAAGAGAAGTTTATATTACTGGGGAAGGCTATACACATCCCAACTTCAAAAAGGAATGCCATATAGTTCTCTTCATAAAACAATTACGATTAATTTATTAAACTTTATGATGTTTCCAGAATATGAAGCATTTCATACAACAGGAATCCTATGGAATCAGCAACAACAGAAGATATTGAGTAGTGATATTGAAGTTCACATCGTAGAGATTCCAAAACTCATGCAACAATGGCGGAATGAACAATTAAATCCCTGGGAAGATTCATTTGTTCGTTGGTTGTTATTACTTCCAGCGAATGAGGATGAACACTTAACCCAAACATTGGAGGATATTGCGATGAACCAAGACCCGATTTTACAAAAAGCGATGAATAAATGGGAACGTATGAGTCAAGATTCTTCCTTCCGACAAGCGTATGAAGCAAGGGAGAAAGCTTTGATGGATGAAGCCGCGAAGTTCGCTCATGCTCGTAATGAAGGAAAGAAAGAAGGGCGTCAAGAGGGAATTGAAGAAGGGAAAATCCAATTAATTCGTGGAATGCATAAAAATGGAATGCCAATTGAAGATATTGCAAAGTTTACAAATTTACGCATAGAAGAAGTACGAAACATTTTACAAATATAAATGATTAAAAAAATAACACCTACATTGTAGGTGTTATTTTTTTAATGGCCACCGCCACCAGGAGTATAATTAATGTTCGAAGGAATATAAATTCCTGTTCCTGGATCAAGAAATCGATTGTTTTCTTTGTTACTTGTTTTAGAATTCAATTAATATTTCACATTCATTTTATCTCCATTGAATAATTAACGATTACTCCTTTATCAGTATGCCATATATCTTTGACTGTTTTTTTCTTAATATCATAATAAGAAAGCACACTTTCCTTTGGGGACCCCAATGTATTATAATCTTTTTTACTATCATAAAGACTTGATAAAAAAAAGAAACCTTCACTTTTTTCACTATACTTTAACGCTCTTATTTTAAAGTGTTTTTCCGTATCGTCAAATAGTGGCTTTATTTTTTTGGAATTCAAATTTATTTCTGCAATATGGGAAGTAGGGTTGGTCAAATTTTCATCATAACTGAATATCACTGAACTTTCATCATCGGCAAATGAAGCCCCGCTAATAAATTTTTCCACTAAGCTAACATGTTTTTCTTTATTTCCATCCACATTATAAATATCTAAACTGTATTTAGCTGGACGCATTGTGATTTGTTTTTCATTTGCTTCTTCAAGCTTCTTTTTATCCTCAGCCTCAGAAAAGGAAACTATAACTAATTTATTATTAATGGGATTGTAATCAAAATCCAAAATACTTTTATCCTTATCGTCTTTTTCCCATATTTCTAACTTATCCTTTTCAATATTATAAGTGGCAATATGAAAATTACGATACTCATCTTTTAATAAAACTCTCATGAAAACCGTTGTTTGTTTGTTATCTATTTGTATAAGATCTACATTACCTAATTCCTTAGTCAATTGCCTTATTTGATTTTTTTGTAAGTCCTTAACAAACAATTGCATTGTACCGTCTTCAGATTTATCAGCAAAGTACAATTTGTTATGGAGTTTTGAATAAGAAAAAGTAGTATAATCTGGTATCTTTTTCTTTAATAATACTGTATTTTCTTGTAACGTTGGATCATATTCATAAAATGTATTTGTAAGAAGCTTAGGTTCAAATAGGTTTATGTATAATTTTTGAGAAGGTGTATCATTTTTATTAACAACAACGCTCCCAGATGTAAGGAATTTGTAACTAAGTATGATACACAAAGATACAGCTATTAATGAAAAAACTATGGTTTTCTTCATTATATCCCCCCTAAAAAAAATCCAGATATAAAGTATTATATCCGGATTTTTTCGAAAATTATTCGGTTATCGCTATTCCACCGGATCTTTCAGTTCGACCATTCTTAATCTGACCATCACTTAGTTTTCCCCCTAATGCCACAAATGTATTAGGAAGTACATCCACTATAACACCAAATTTTTTAAACTCGCCATAATCCCATTTCTCAAGAACTCTAGATTTCCCTTTATCTAAGTTCGTTACTACAATTTTGGTGCCCTTTCTAATATATGCCTCACTTGAGTCAACAGCGCAATCATTATCCGTCATCCACTTTCCGTCAGACCCTGGTTTGTAAGGCGTGTAATTACTTATCTTACCGTAACGGGTTATCGTATCTGCTTTAGCTGTTTGTCCTCCAAATACATTGACTGTTGTTAATAAAAACGTAGCAATAATAAAAATGAAACTGAATTTCTTCTTCATAATATTTTTTCTCCTTTTCATTTTTTTTGAACTAGTTCTTTTTAATTTTATAACATGGGAACAATTATTTAACATTATTGTTAAATAATTCTAAATTGTATTCATATATAGATTTATAGAGAAAATGCTAATAGCCTGGATACAGTTAAGTAAGTATTACTACAATTTATAATTTTTTTCTTGGGTTTAATATAAGAGAAGTAAAAAAATCTAAGTTGATGGGCATGTATGGTGACCCCTAATAGTATAATTTTTGTTGATTTGGTTAGGATGGTGACATCAGGGACATGAAGAGGTGACATTTTTGGGAGTAACAATTAAGATAATGAAATATCAAATTTTATGTCCAATGAATGTCGATTGGACAATATTTGAAAAACAATTACGAAACTTAACATATCAGGTCAGAACGATAAGTAATCGAACCATTCAACAATTATGGGAGTTTGATGCTTTATCCTTTGACTACTTTAAAGAAAGAGGGACATACCCTACTGTCCAAGATTTGTATGGGTGTACACAGAAGAAAATTGATGGTTATATATACCATACATTACAAAGTAAATATCCAGATATACATAAGGGAAACATGTCTGCCACTCTTCAAAAAATTATAAAAACCTGGAAGAGTAGAAGAAATGAAATTAGAAAAGGTGAGATGTCAATTCCTTCTTTTCGAAATCGCATACCAATTGATCTCCATAATAATTCAGTAGACATAATAAAAGAGAAGAATGGAGATTATATTGCTGGTATATCTCTTTTTTCACGAGATTTTCATAAGGAAAATGGCGATGTCCCAAAAGGGAAGATTTTTGTAAAGTTAGGTACCCAAAAACAAAAAAGCATGAAAGTTATTTTAGACCGATTAATTAATCAAACATACAGCAAAGGCGCATGTATGATTCATAAATACAAAAATAAGTGGTATTTATCAATTACTTATAAATTCAATGCTATAAAAGAAAATAAATTTGATAAAGAATTAATCATGGGAATTGATATGGGTGGAATAAATACAGTTTACTTTGCATTTAATGAAGGATTTATTCATAGCAATATTAAAAGTGATGAAATTAAAATGTTTAATGAAAGAATTCGACAGAGACGTATCAACTTATTGAAACAAAGTAAATATTGTAGTAATAGCAGAACTGGAAAAGGTAGGACGAAACGATTACAGCCCATAGACGTGTTAAGTAATAAAATAGCTAAGTTTCGAAATAGCACTAATCATAAATATGCAAACTATATAGTGAAACAGTGTCTAAAACATAATTGCGGGCGTATTCAAATGGAACTTTTAAAAGGTATATCAAAAAATGATAAGGTTCTTAAAGATTGGACTTATTTTGATTTGCAGGAGAAAATCAAAAATCAGGCAGAGATTTATGGAATTGAAGTTATTAAAGTTGTCCCAGCGTATACGAGTCAACGATGTAGTCAATGCGGATATATTTGTAAAGAAAATCGTTGTACACAAGCTATGTTTGAATGTAAGCAGTGTGGATATAAAACACATGCTGATTATAATGCGGCGAAAAACATTTCCACTTATGACATCGAAAATATTATAAATAAACAATTAGCGGTACAAAGCAAATTGCATTCAAAAAAATGTATGGAAGAGTATATAGAAGAGTTAGGATACCTGGATTAATGTAGATAATTGAGTCCATATTAAATAATTTGGTGGATTTACACGCCATAAATGGAGAAGTAGCACATAAGAAATTTACCAAGTGCCAACACTCCGTAAGGTAGTATCAAATGTAAATAAACATTGATGCGTGGGCATTTTCATGCTCTGAAGGGTGTAACACAAAAACCGTTACACAATACATCTATTTGCTGGTAAAATAATGTTTAATATTCATCTTATCAGGTTTTTTCCATATTTGTTAAAGTATCTATCTGTATTTCATCGGGGTTTAACACTAACATAAGATGTATTTAAATTCATGAGTTCGATAAACTTTTTAGCTCCGTCTCGGAGGTTAATACTAACATAAGATGTATTTAAGTATGTATAAAATCTTTGCTCCAAAGAATGTTGACCATGTTTAACACTGACATAAGATGTATTTAAATTTTAGCATGGACGGACTATATTTGTTTTTTAATGTGTTTACACCATTAATATGATGTATTTAAATGTTACGGTTACTAATTGTTCAGCACTCAAACGATAAGAAAGTGAATTTTATCAATACGAATTTTTTCTTTTACATATTAAAATGGAAGGCCCATTTCAATGTATACTGAACCCTTCACAAATCGTGAAGGGATTTTTTTATTCAATAAACGAGTTTTACAAAAGATACAAAATGTTAAACTTATAAAACCCAGTGATATCAGTAAGTGTGCATGAAATCACTGGGTTTTTATTTGGATATTTAATGGTGTGTTTTACAAATTATAAAAAGATATAAACTTAGTTTTACTTTTTAAATATTATCCGTCCTAAAAAATGGCCAATGTTCATAAAGGTACAATTTTCTGGACACATACAATGGAGGGTTGTATCAAAATTCTGATTATTCAACTATAGAATCGCATAGGATATATATATTATTCTTTACATTCATTATTTTCAGAAACATTACAAGGCTGTCAGATAAATGAAAGGTTATTCAATATGAAAAAGAAAGTATGTGCATTACACTTATTTTGAAAAGGTCGAAGATAAAGGAGACTTACTAGATGGAAACATTAAAGGTTCGTGAATTAAATAAAACTTATAATGGGAAGGTATCATATGAAGCACTTACAAATATTAATTTAACAATAAATAAGGGTGAGTTTGTAGGAATTATGGGGCCATCAGGAAGTGGAAAAACAACTCTGCTCAATATGATTTCCACTATTGATACTCCGACTTCAGGAGAAGTATTAATTAATGAAAAAAACCCTGATCGATTGCCAGTTGATGAATTAGCATTATTTCGACGTCGTGAATTGGGATTTATTTTTCAATCGTTTAACCTTCTGAATACATTAACAGTGAAAGAAAATATCGTTCTTCCACTTACATTAGAAAACGTGAATCTGTCAGAAATGAACAAACGAGTTGAATCGATTTCTATACAATTGGGTATAGAAAAGATTTTACATAAACGCCTATATGAAATTTCTGGGGGGCAAGCTCAACGGACAGCAATTGCTCGTGCATTAATCCATTCTCCACAATTAGTTCTTGCAGATGAGCCGACAGGGAATTTGGATTCAAAAGCTGCAAATGATGTAATGCAATTATTAGTAAAATTAAATAAGGAGCGCCAAACAACTATGGTGTTAGTAACACATGATCCATTTGTTTCCAGTTACTGTGATCGAGTAGTATTTATTAAAGACGGAATGCTTTATAACGAGATTAGATGTGAAGATAATCGCTTAATTTTTTATAAGAAAATTATGGATGAATTGTCTCTATTAGGAGGAACCGAGAATGAGTTTTCGTCAATTGGCCTGGAATAATGTCATTCGTAATAAGCGATTATATCTAGGATATTTTCTGAGCAGTGTTTTTACTGTAATGATTTTTTTCACGTTTGAGTTACTTGCATTTCATCCCCAATTTAGTGGAAAGCTTGGCGCAACAAGTGAATCTATGATTGGTTTGGGTGCACAAGGATTTAAAATTGCTCAATATTTAATTATATTTTTTTCTTTTTTCTTTATTTTATATTCTGTTGGCACATTCTTGAAGACGAGAAAACGTGAATTTGGTATCTTAACATTTCATGGCATGACGAATTTCCAATTAAAACAGTTAATTTTCATTGAAAACATGTTAATTGGGAGTAGTTCAATTATTGTAGGAATTGGAATTGGGCTTATTTTTGGCAAGTTAATCTTATTAGTAAGTGCATCTATATTTGTTTTAAAAGGAGGATTGCCATTCTATTTTCCAACAAAGGCAATTCTTGTGACAAGTATTTCATTCTTGTTGTTATTTTTATTGGTTTCGTTCTTTACTACAAGAATAATTAAACTAACTCAGGTAATTGAATTGATGAAATCAGAAGAGAAACCAAAGCCAGAACCAAGAGTATCTAAATGGTTAGCTATATTCGCGATTTTGTTTATTAGTATTGGTTATGCTGCAGCATTTTATCTAGATACTGCGTTGAAAACAGGAAATCACTATATTTATGCTCTGTTAGCTTGTGTATTCTTTAGTGTATTAGGAACCTACTTTTTATTTACGCAGCTTAGTTTTTATCTGATTAAAACATTACAAAAGCGTGATCACATATTTTTTAAGAAGACGAATCTGTTAACCATATCAGAATTATCGTATCGAATAACAGATAATGCAAAAACACTATTTATAGTCGCGATTCTATCAACAGTTACTTTGACATCTATTGGTGTTTGTCTTGCTATAGGTAGTAGACAATTAGAATTAGCTCAAAGTCCTTATGCATTTACTTATACATCCTATAAAGGAGATATTTCAGAAAAATCTCATGTTTCTGAAATAGAAAAGCAATTAAATGCTGCTGGATTTTCATATAAATTAGCGTCTTATACCATTATTGCAACACATAATAGGTTTGAGGTTATGAAGCTTACTGATTTTAATGCAACAGCGAAAATACTGGGGTATCCCACAGAAACTTTAAATAATGAACAGGATAGTTTGATTCTCCCATCTAAAAATAGAATGAAACAACAATCTGAGAATGAATTAAAGAAAGAAGCCTCTATACTGAAAGAAGGAGATACGCATATTCATCTTTCTAACTCGAAGTTATTGTTAAATAATAAAATGAGACCATCAAATGGAGTTTACGTTGTTGTTGCTGATTCAGTTTACGAAAAATTAAAAAGGGCATCACAATTACAAGAAAATATAGCAGATTGGTATACGAATTACGGTTATTTAATTCAAAATTGGACTGATACAGAAGAAATTTCTAAAAAGATTACGAAAATAATCGATTCTGATACTCAAAAAGGAAAGGTGTTTTACAATTTTCATTCGTTATATTTAGATTGGATGGAAAGTAAACGATTTAATGCAATACTAGCTACTATCAGTGTGCTAGTGGGGATTGTATTCTTTGTGTTTGCAATAAGCTTTTTATATTTCCGTCTATTTACTGATTTAGAGCGGGACAAAAAGCAATATGAAATGCTTTCTAAAATAGGATTAACTCAAAAAGAATTAAAAAGAATTGTGACGCAGCAACTTAGCATATTATGTTTTATTCCTATTATTGTTGCAATTATTCATAGTAGTGTAGCCCTTATGGCATTACAATATTTAGTACAGCGCAAAGCAGGGGTAGATTTACCTGTTACAGGAAACTCCATTCTGATATTCACAAGTTTTATATTAGTACAGTTCTTTTATTACTTAATTATTCGAAGGAATTATTTACACCAGATGATTCAATAGATTTACTCGGGTTCTCGAAAAACTAAACATCAATCAAAAACAGTATGGTTAGCTTAAGTTAAACCATACTATTTTTGATTTAGTTTTGAATCTTGAAAGTAATCAGGGTTGGGATTTTTTTGATAAATACGTGTATTCGACTTGATACTTGTTTTCTTAGATTGATGGTGCTACCCCATGCCCATCAATCTAAGAAAAGAAAATACCCCAAAACGCACATGTATACGGTATACGTCCTTTTTATTTAAATACAGAGCAGTTGAAACAGGGGTTTTCCAAATTTTAAAGAATTATTAATAATAAACTTAAAAAGGCATCAAGAGAGGTGAATTAATGAAGTTAAGAGTCGTTAAAAAAGAAGAATATAGTTTTATTGATGGCTTTGTATACGAGATATTTAAAAATACTAACTATTCAAATGGAATAGCTGAAAAAGCTTTGGTGAGGGAAATCAGAGAAAAACCATTTTATATTCCTGAACTTGATTTAGTTGTTGAGGAAGAAGGGATTATTATAGGACACTTTATGCTTTCAAAACTTCCCATTAGTAATAGATTTGAAAATGAAATACTAATGTTATCACCTGTTTCAGTGGCAATTAATAAACAACGCCAGGGTATTGGTAAGTATATGTTGCAGGAAGGTATTAAATTTGCAACTAAAATGGGATATAAGGGAATTATTGTTGAGGGAGATTATCGATATTATCAACGCTTTGGATTTATTACATCAACTGAATTCGGTATCTATGCGTCCAAGAAAAATCTTCCGCCTTCTGTGGAAAACTTAATGGCTCTTGAGTTGTATGAAAATGGGCTGGAGAATATTTCAGGTGAAGTAGATTATTCGATTTATAATTCATTGCAACATTGACAGCTATATGAGAAACAGTTGGCACGTTAGCTCCCCTCTATAGGATTTTCCATGAAACTAGTATCTAAAAGAAAGGTGAACTTACTATGAAGCTTGAAACTACTAGACTGATTTTAAAAACCCTTGATCTTAATCTAATTGAGGCTGCGGCCCAGCGTGATATACAGGCAATCAAAGCAATGGGATACAAAACCAACGGTGAGTGGCCAGGTGTAGATTTTTTTGAAGCTTTACCCTACTTTCGGGAACTTCTGATTAAAAATAATGGAACTAAAGGATTTGACTCCTGGATCATTGTGGCGAAAGATACCAAAGAAATAGTTGGCGGCATTGGATTTTTTGGTAATCCCGATTTAAACGGTATGATTGAGATTGGCTTTGCTACTAATGAAAGTCAACGACGCAAAGGTTATTGTTTTGAAGCTGCCCAAAAATTATTAAACTGGGCCTCAAATCATGATGAGGTCAAATATATCACAGCCAGATGTGAACTTGATAATATCAATTCAAAAAATGTTTTGGTGAAATTAGGGTTCCAAATGGATCACAGAGATACAGAATTAATTTATTGGAAATATAGTAATAATGGACAAAACTTATAAGATTTGTCCATTGCATATACTATGGTTATATAACCAGAAATAATCAAACTTTATTTTAAAGCTACACTAAGGTTTTGCACTATCTATAAAGCGAAAATAACGTTATCCTTTCCTATGATTCTACAGAAAGAATAGCGCGTTTTTTCATTTGAGGGGGCCTTTCTTTTTCTTAAACTGTTGAATATAGTACCCTCTAGTATAAATTTTACCATTGAAACAAGTGATTTTAACAACGTTAGGAGTGTTCCAGACAGCACAATGTAATTTGTGTTACATAGCAAGAAAAATAATCAAAATTTAAAACGAGAAAAAGAAGCACCAAAGCAAATAACATCGGTGTTTCTTTTTTTGTGCTTTCGGGCACAGAGGTTCCTACAGCACTATTATAAAAGCGATTCCGGATGTAAGGAATTTGTAAGGAATAGGTAAGGAAAAAGAGATTTTTATTGTATATGATAAAAATATAAAGTGGCGCGAAAGGGGAAACAAGTACGACTTATATATATAAAATAAACCAGTAAAAAGAGTGTTTTAAAGAAAAGAAGTAATTTCTAGAGTTAACATACATGTGGAAAAAGAGGGAGAAGGCATTGTATATTAAAGTTTGTTTATAATAGATTTTTAACCCGTTAGAGGGGATTGTAAAGTAGATTATTAATTGCCTTGAAAATTTCTATTTCCTTATAGTACTAGGCATGCTGTATTAAAAATTTTAATTGTGAAGGGAGAATGAATAAATATGAGCACGAAAAAAATAATAGGGATTAAGTTATTACTTGTCGGTGCAATTTGTACAATAACCATTCCTTCGGTTTCATATGCGGAGGAAGTAATTTCACCTAAAAATTTCGAGGATTATTCAAACTTGTATGAGGGACGGAATAAGGATGTATTGAAAACAAGTTTATATCCAAATACATATAATAATCCGTTCAGCCACCAAATTAAATCGAAATTAAAGGAAACAAACACAAATATAAAAAAAATAGACAATATTGACGATGAAAATCCTGTTATATCTACTGCTTTTTCATTTATCCGTTCTATGCATGCTGAAGATTATAAATCTGCATTTGATTTAACTTCTCGATCATTACAGAAAATAATATCCGAAAAATGGTTGAAGAACTATTGGGAGGAAATTCCTACGCAAGTACAAAAAGGTTCTTTTGTAGAAATTGGAGAGGTTACACAAAAAGAGACAAATTCTGTTCATACAAATGTAGAGATTAAATTAGTTTTTGAACAAATTACTGTACCTTTACTAATAAAACTAGATCCATCTGGAAAAATAGATGATTTTCAACTCAGTATGCCGTTTAGTCCTGTTGCAGATCGGCCATCATATAGTAAGCCTGAATCATTTATTGATAAAGAAGTAGTAGTTGGAAGTGGTGCATTTCCATTACCAGGAACATTATCTGTTCCAAAGGGAAAGGGCCCTTTTCCAGCAGTTATTCTTGTTCATGGAGCTGGAGCAGCCGATCAGGATTCGGCAACGTATGCTTTAAAACCATTTCGTGATTTAGCTGAAGGTCTTGCCTCGAAAGGAATTGCTGTCCTTCGCTATAATAAACGAACCTATGAACATGGATTGAAAACAGAACTTAGTCCTTTTTATACAGTTGATAAAGAGACAACAGATGATGCACTTCTTGTGACTCATTTTCTTCAAAATGAACCTATTATAGATAAAAATCAAATTTATATTCTTGGTCATAGTCAAGGTGGAATGATGATTCCAAGGATAATTGAAAAAAATCAAAATCAAAATATTGCTGGGGCAATTGTGATGGGAGGAGCGGGCAAGGCATACGCAGACAATGTTTTAGATCAACTGGAGCATCGTCTTTCTATTGGAGAAATGAAACCAGAAGAATATAAATTTTACAAATCGCAATTTGAATTATTAAAGGATCCTAATTTCTCTAGTCAGAATCCTCCAAAGGATTTTTCTTTAGGACCACCAGTATATTGGGATTCTATCCGTAAAATTAAAGCAGCAGAAATGTCAAAAAAACAAAAAATACCGCTTCTTATTCTTCAAGGAGAAAGAGACTATCAAATTCTATCAAAAATTGAAATTCCTTATTGGAAAGAACAATTAAAAGAGAGAGATAACATTGATTATCGACTATATCCAAAGTTGAATCACTTCTTTACAGAAGGAGATGGAGAATTAAGTAAACCGGATGAATATTATAGTCCTGCTAATATCCCTGAGTA
>NZ_JAEHCH010000038.1:0-38708 GCF_016483245.1 Bacillus cereus group sp. N31
AATTGAATGGTGTTGCATTACCACCAGCACCTCCAGAAAGACCAGTTGCATCTATTGAAACGATTCCTCCTGGTGCTCGTATTAATGATGCGGAAATTGCAGCTAAAGTTTCTATGGATCTTGCTGCAGGGTTAGTAGCATGTAGCCAAGCTATGGGACAATCCCTTCGAGAAGATGTAGGAATGATGTTTGGTCAATTTCATATGAAAAAAGCGCAAGCTGGAGCTATATTACTTCGTCTGAATAAGAAAAAAGGCTGGATTATTCCGCCTCCATTACATGTTCTACAATCAGATCAAGCATAATACCTAAATAAAATTCAATCTATTCTTTGAATGTTGCAGTGAGGTTGTTTAGAAAAATAAAGGTTATTAGTGAATTAAAATAAGTGGCAGAGTCGTGACCGCTTTTTGGCAGGAAATGTGCCGGTTGTTTTGGTATAAACGTGTTATATTTGTATAGTGAGAAGTGGCGGAAAACACTACTCACTATGTTTTTTCTAAAATTCTAAACGGTTCGTAATGACAGCACATAAAATCCGAAACCAGCAGATGGTAACGATTGAATGATACCGTTATTAAGGAGAGCTTTTGCTCTTCTTCCAGTTACTTAATAGTGTATTAATAGATTGATACTTAATATTAGGTGATTGGAAGAAGGATAAAACTTCATTTACCGTAATTGAAGTAAAAATTAATAATTTATATCAAAGCGTCCATTCGTGCGCTTTTTATTATTTGTGTGGGAGGTAGAATTTATATGACGGAAACACATTTAAGTGATGAAATTGCAGGGAAACATTATAGAAGAAGCTAACAAGCTGCATAAGTAACTCGGATTCAATGTAGATTTAGAGTTGCTTATACTAGTGCAGAAAAGATTATTGATCGTCTTGAAGAGAATAGAGTTATTGGTCCGTATGAAGGAAGTAAACCAAGAGTAGCATCCAAAACGGGTGCTTTTTTTGTTATATAGAAATTATACATTAAACGTATTTAAATACTGTTTTAGGTATAACATGAATTGTCATCAATGGTACAGGTAACGGATATTTTTCTATTTAGATTAGATGTTAAATGTACCGTGAAACTCTTGGAAATACAATGCTGGAAAAATATAATGATATTGGTATATTACAGGAGAAGGCGCAATTGTAGGAGTAAAGGGGATATGCCCAGGTTGCATACCATATTGACCATATGAAGGATGGTGAATTAAATGTTGCCAAGTCGAAGTTGGAGCTACAACAATCCTCATCGGGAAAGGATTCATAATATAATCACTCCTAAAGTAGTATTCATGTAATAGGGTATGCGCTTACTGAATATAGATGTGCACAATCTGGTTCTATAAACATAATAATCAGCAGACAGAAAATAGGGTTACTAATCTTATGATGTGTCCATTATGGGTGTTTTATTTTACTATGTAGATAGAACAAACATGTGTATAGCAATTATCGTAGGCGCTGCCGTGATCTGGGTGGCACATTGTTTGTTGTTAAGGAAAGATAAGGATTAACAAAACAAACTCAACTCAACCCATTTAATGGTAATTGATTAAAGGTATAGTCTAATGTAACACATCATATATTTTGTTACGTTAATTTCGATAAAAATAGAAATAGTTAACTAAGTGAAACTTATGCATGGAAAAGTAGGTGTTCAAGGTGAAAAACAGCGTAAAATCAACGATGTATAAAACATGTTGTAAGAGTAAGTTCTTGAAAGTGTCACAAACGTTGATATGACGGCATATTTCCCAAAAACCTTGTTTACATAAGTAACCTTATCGGTAGTGAATTTGAATATCTATTCATTTCCCGTGCATACAACAAATTTCATTATGGATTTTTAAAAATATGATTCTTTTGAGGTGGTTTTGTGGGAGTTAATATAAATAAAATAGAAACTCACTTTAAACATTTCTTATAGCTAAGAATACTTATGTAAATATGGGAAACAGATTCGATTCTTGGAATGAGGGGATCGATGTGGATATAACGCAAAGTATGGCAAGAATAGTTGTTAATGGGAAAGACCTTCCGTTTACTTCAGTTAGGACTTCTATCTGGATTAATGGCCCTGCGAATGATCTAATTGTTACGACTAAACAAAGAGTAGATGAGCTTTATCGTTTTATGTGGACACGGGTGCCAGTCATGCTAACGATGTATTTCCTTCAAGGTGCTGACATGATGAGATTTGCTAGGGTTGCAGGTGTTGATGAAAGCATAACGGGAGAATATATATATCATTTTATTTGGTGATAAGAAAAAACTTTAAGTAGCTTAACGGCTGCTTTTTTATTTTGTAAAGCGATTATCGTGAGGTGGTGTAAATGGAAGAAAATATAAAAGTTCCTACATGTTCTGTTTGTAATGAACCCTGCATGTGGACATTAAAAATGCCATTAACTATTACTCATTTTGATAAAACATATATCCGCGAAGCAAATACGGATAATGCTTATATATGCATTGAGTGTTTAGAGAAGGAAGTACAAACAATTGGATAAGGGGGCAGGTGTTATGTAATTATGGCCAGACAACGAAGTCCAGACCGTAATAAAGCGTATGAAATATTTAAAGAACATAACGGTGATATTACGAATCGAAAAATCGCTGAATTGTTGTCTACATCCGAAAAAACTGTAAGCGAAAAAACGGTTGGCGGATGGAAATCCAAAGATGGATGGATAGACAAATTAAATGGAGTACTCCATAAAAATGAACGGAGTACTCCAAAGAAAGATACGGAGTACTCCAAAAAGAAACCAGGAGCACCCAAGGGCAATAAGAATGCTGTAAACAATCGCGGTGGAGCTAAAAAAGGCAATAAAAATGCTGTCGGTAATTCCGGAGGTTCTGCTCCACTGCGTAATGGTAATGCTGCTACTCATGGTTTATATAGAAAGTATTTACCAAAAGAATTATATGATTTAAAAGAAGAGCTAGAGGAAGCGATTAACAATGATCCTTTATCGATTCTATGGGAAATATAATGTTGCAGCACGCTCAAATCATTCATGCTCAACGTATTATGTTCGTTAATAATAAAGAGGACATGACAAAGGAACTAAGAAAGAAAAAACTTAGTGAAAGTGGATTTGAAGAAGAGTGGGAAATTCAATTTGCTTGGGATAAACAAGCGAGTTTCTTAAATGCTCAATCTAAGGCCCTTTCAACTTTGTCTGCTCTTATTAGAGATTTTGACAGATTAGCAAATATAGATGATGAGCGACGTGCCAAACTTGAATTTATCCAGGTTCAAATCGACAAAATTAAATCTAATACTAATAACGATGATAACAATATTGAGCCAGTTGTCATTGTAGACAATATCAGTGGTGATTTAAATGACTAAAAAGCACATCGGTGAAATACTGCCACCGGCATTTCATCAAGTTTGGTTAGCTCGTAAATGTGAATCGATATTAAAAATCGTTTGTAAAGGCGGACGTGGTTCAGGTAAATCTACTGATATATCCATTTGTATTGTGATGGATCTTATTCAGTTTCCTATTACAGTGCTTTGCATACGTAAAGTAAAGGATACAATAAGGGAATCCTGCTATGAGCAAATAAAAGAAGCTATAGAAATACTAGGTGTAGAACATTTATTTCGTTTTAAAGAAAGTCCAATGGAAATCATTTATAAGCCGCGTGGAAACAAAATGATATTCCGTGGTGCTGATGACCCTGCAAAAATCAAATCTATTAAGATAGCAAAATATCCAGTTGCTATTGCATGGTTTGAAGAATTGGCCGAATTTAAATTAGAAGAAGATGTTTCTACAATAGAAAAATCTATTTTGCGTAAAGAATTACCGAATGGATTGCGATATAAAATGTATTACTCATACAACCCACCGAAGAGAAAACAATCCTGGGTTAATAAGAAGTTTGAAACGCAATTCAGACCAAAGAATACATTTGTACATCATAGTACATACCATGATAACCCGCATATTTCTAAGCAGTTTGTAGAAGAAGCAGAAGAAACGAAAAGGCTTAAACCGCAGCAATATGAACATGAGTATGAAGGAAAACCAACAGGCAGCGGCGTTGTTCCATTTAGTAGCCTTAAATTCAGACGTATTACAGATAAAGAAATTAAAACATTTGATAATATACGTCAAGGAATTGACTGGGGTTATGGGAATGACGCGCTGTCTTTTGGTCGTATGCATTATGACAAAACACGCAGGAAGCTTTATATATTTGGTGAAATACATGGTGTTAAAATCAGTAACCGTTCATTAGCTGAAAAGATTAAGAAACTCGGCTGGGATGATGTTGAAATAATTGCGGATTCTTCTGAACCAAAATCAATCGATGAAATGAAAAACGATCATGATATTAAGAGAATCAAGGGTGCAGTTAAAGGGCCTGGTTCTGTTGAATACGGAGAAAAATGGTTAGATGATTTAGTAGAAATCATAATTGATCCCGAGCGTTGTCCAAAAACTGCAGGTGAATTTGAAAATATTGATTATGAAGTTGATAAAGATGGTAATCCGAAAAACAGATTACAAGATAAGGACAATCATAGTATCGATATGACTCGTTATGCATGTGAGGACGATATGAGCAAACGTAAAGTAGTTATGGGTGGAAAGGTTAAAAGAATGTAGTCGAGCATTTATTGTTCGGCTATTTCTTTTGCTTTCTATTAATAGAAGAAAGGAGGACATACAAAGGATATGAGCGACAAGAAAACCATAAAAAATGTAAAAGTATTTAGTATAAATAAATCCGCAGATGGCCCAAAGAATAAGGAAGATAACAGCAAACAAATGGCAGTTGACCCATTCGCACAAATATATGGAGATAGGGGATTGGTTAAGCCTCCTTATGATATGAAGGTACTGATGGATATAAAGGAAAGTAACCCTATTCATTCTGCTTGTATTAGCGCGAAAGTGGATGATATTGCAGGTGTCGGCTTTGACTTCGCGCCTTTTGAAGAAGTGAAAGAAGCAGCGAGCCAGGAGCAATATGAAATGCTAAAGAATTTCATGCGGAAGTGCAACCCAGAAATGACAAGTTCAGAAATTCTTAGAGCTGTATGGGAGGATTATGAAACAGTTGGCTGGGGCATTATTGAAGTTGTTCGCGATAATAAAGGTGAAAGTCCGGTAGAGCTTTATCATATACCGGGACATACAGTACGTGCTCATAAGGACAAAATACGCTTTGCTCAAATCGTAAACAATAAAGAAATATGGTTTAAAAAGTTTAATTATCCAGATGATTATCATCTTGCTAATGGTAGGCCTTTAGGTGCAGATGATCTTATAGGAAATGGAACAGAAAAAGCCGGAGAAGTAATTGTTATTCGTAAATTTGGTTCTCGTTCTTCTTATTATGGAATACCTAATTACGTTAGTTCTATAGGTTCAATAGTGGGTTCACAAGCAGCAAGAGATTACAATATCGACTTTTTTACAGGTAAAACCATCCCGGATTCCATTTTATTTCTTGAGGGAGTCGATGAAGTAGATTCTGGAACAGAAAATGAACTGAAAGCATTCTTCTCTGCAGAAACAAAAGGAGAACATCATAAATTAGCCGTTGTACCTGTGCCAGATGGTGCGAAAGCAAGGTTAGAAAAGATTAGTCCAGATGTAAAAGAAGGTAGTTTCCGTTTATATAAACAGGATAGCGCAATGGAGATATGTGTGGCCCATCGTGTACCGCCTTATCGTATCGGCTGGGCTATGACAGGTTCATTGGGGCAAACAACTGCTAAAGAAATGAACGAGATGTACAAGCGCTCTATTATAGAGCCTGGTCAAGAAATCCTAGAGCATCGATTGAACAATCAATTGTTCCGTGTATTCGCTGAAATACTAGGTAGTTTAGATTGGCATTTCAAATTAAATGAAATTGATACGGATGACCGTGAAGCGGATTTAAAGTATGCAAAAGACAGTTATGAGGGTGGAATATTAAAACTGAATGAGTCTCGTAAAGTAGTAGGTTATGAACCTGTACCAGAAGGAGATAAATTCTTTGATGGTAAAACTGAATCTTCTCCGCCTGAACCAATTGCGAAAGCTGCAGATAATGAGCAAGAGAACATAATTGCTATTAATGCATTTAGGGAAAAGCATGAAGAAGTAGAGAAAGCTATGCAAAAGAAGGTAGCGGATTTTTTTCCGGACAGGGAAGACGGCTCTTAAACCTGCTTCCCATAATTCGTATTAATAAAGCAGATGAAGAAATTGATCTTGTAATTGCAGAAGCAGAAGTTGATGAATTTCTTGATAGTGTCAATTGGGATGAAGAAAGACAAATGTTTGTCGATGAAGTCACAGACACGCTGCAGGATGATGTAACAGAATTTGTACAAAGTACCATTGCATCAAACGGTTTAACCTGGATGGTATTTGATCCAATTGGTGACGTTGCTGCAAAATGGGTTGCTGCTTATGCCTTTGAATTAGCAAAGGGAATCCATGAAACTACTAAAGATAGATTAAGAGAAACAATGTTAAAGAATCTTAGTGAGGGAATGGGTGTCGATGCATTAAGTGTTTCTATTGCAGATGTAATGTCAGAAGCAAGCAACTACAGAGCAATGATGATTGCACGTACAGAAACAACATATGCAATGAATTACGGCAATTTAATTGCATATAAGGGCGCAAATAGAAACAAGAAAACATGGCTTACAGGAAACGATGAGCGTGTTTGTAAAGAATGTGGTGGTTTACATGGCGAAACGGTAGATATTGATGATCTATTTAGCAATGGAAAGATGTGCCCACCAGCCCATCCACATTGTCGCTGCACCATGATTTCAGAAGAGTAATAAAATACACCTATTTAATTGGGGTTTCATCGTCAAAACGTATACGGCTTTAAATTGGCCACTATGCGTTTTGACAGTGGAACCCCAATATTTATAGGGAAGGAGGTAAAACGATGGGATACGAACTAAAAAACGCCAATATCAGCTATGTTTCATTAGTTACAAAGGGCGCTAACGGTCGTCAATTTGCCATTATGAAAAGCGAATCTGCTAAACAACCAAATATATCAAAGCAAGTTCCAATCCTTAAAACAGAGGAAGATAAGCAGCTTGTTACAGGGGTTGTGTATGAACCGGATGTAGAAGATTCACACGGGGATACAATGACTGCAGAAGAAATAGAAAAGGCTGCTTATACCTTTATGGAAAATTACCAACACATCGATAAACAACATGATGAAGTTGCAGGTAAAGGAACAGTTGTTGAAAACTGGATTGCTAAAAGTGATATGACAGTAGGCGAACAAGAAGTACAAGCAGGAACATGGCTTATGACTGTTCGTGTCGATGATGCAGACACCTGGGAAGAAATTAAAAAAGGTGAAGTTACCGGTTTTTCTATGGGTGGCTTTGGTGAACGTGTGGAAATCGCGAAGGAAGAAGATTTTACTCATGAAGATAAAGGTCTTATTCGAAAAATGCTAGATTTCGTTAAAGGTGAAACTCACAAAATCGCAAAAGGCGAAGTAAAAGACCGCTTTATTGATGAAAAACAAAAGCGTGATTTACGGGCTGTTTTTAATTTGTTTGAAGATGTGTTCTATTGGGAGATTTGGGAAAGTAATCCCGATATCGACCGTATGGCAGCTGCTCTTGACGATATGAAGGACATACTTTTTTCTATTAAAGGTGGTTATACCATTGCGAAATCAGAAGACAGTGTACAAGCAGAAAGCATTGTTTTAGAAAGTATTAAAAAAGCGGGGAAAGTATTATCCCAAAAGAATCATACAAAATTAGATGAAGCATTAGCTTTAATTACTGAAATAAAAGAAGCTGCTTCACCACAGGAGGAAGATGAAATGAAAGCAGAAGATATTGCAGAGATTGTTAAACAAGCAGTAGAGCCACTAGCTACCAAGTTAGATAAGATTGAAAAACAAGTGAATGGTGAAGAAGTAGAACCGACACCAGAAGAGCAAACGGATGAAGAGAAAGTTGCAGCAGTTATTCAAAAAGCATTGGAGCCATTTGCTGAACGTCTTGAGAATATCGAAAACGCGGCTTCTATTCGTAAAAGTTTAGATCCAGACGAAGAATTTACACCAGGACAACAACAAATTAAAAAGTCTAAATGGGCAGGAATTAACCTGTAATATAAGGGGGAAATATAAATATGGGCACAATGAACAATCAGGATTTATTAAAACGTGTATCTAGAATTGAAAAGACAATTACTACAGGATCAGTTTCTTCTGGTTTATTAAATCCAGAGCAAAGCAAAGAATTCTTTAGAATGGCATTTGACGCAACACCATTCTCTCAATTACATCGAAAAGAGATGCGTAAAGCAAAACAAGGTGTACTTGATAAAGTTGGTATTGGCGGCCGCATTCTACGTAAGAAAACAGAGAATAAAGATGAGGATTACCGTGCAGGTGTTAATACATCAACTATTCCATACAATACAAAAGCACTTCGTCTACCTTGGGAAATTACAGAAGAAACGCTGCGTGAAAATATTGAAGGTGAAGGTTTTGAAGATACTGTAATGACACTTATGTCAACTCAAACAGGTATTGATTTAGAGGATTTACACTGGAATGGTGATGTTGAATCATCTGATCCATTTTTATCAATTAACGATGGCTGGTTGAAGAAGATATTAAAATCAAAAGAATCGCATATTATTGACCACGCTAAACTAGTAACTGGTACAGGGGAAGAAGCAAAAGCTAATGGATTTGGTAAAGGTTCGATCTTTGCTTTATCTGGTGTAATGCCAAATAAATATAAAAATAGTAATCTACGTTGGATTATGTCACCAAATCGTAGAGAAAAATGGATTGAATATTTAACAAACCGTCCAACTGGAGCGGGAGACGCTGCGTTATTAGGAGCAGGAGATCAAGTAAATAAACCAATGGGTTATGGGATTGTTACAGTTCCTTCTCTATCAGATGACATTATTATTCTTGCAGATCCACGTAACTTTATTGCTGTTAACACATATGAAACTCGCATTCGTAAAACAACAGAAGGTAAATCTGCAGTAATGGAAGATAAACGATTCTATGTAATTCACTTTGATGATGATGCTGTAATTCAAGAAATGGATGCAGTAGCAATTCTAACAAATATTCCTGATACGTTTGGTGCTTAATAACCAGGCGTATTTTTTATGGACGAAAGCTCTTTATTATTAGGGTTTTGAATGTATACTTTTTTTATAATTTCTTGTTTTTAATAGGAAACGAGATATAACCAATAAAACCAACAATACGAATGTAAACTTTCATGCGATAGTTTACATTCGTGAAAGGGGTGTTAATTATGAAAGTAGTTACGCTGCGATTCGGTGGCACTTACACCGCTTATGGACAAAAGTTTAAGAATGGCCAAGAAGAAACAGTTGCAAATGATAAAGCTGATTATCTTGTAAGTACTGGACATTTTGAACTTGTAAAAGAAGTCGATAAGAAGGAGAAAGAAACATAATGGATATTACCGTGCAGGACATTAAAGACCGCGTAAATGTGCATAAAATGCCGGATACGGTTATTCAAGAACTAATAGATTACTATGCAGTTATTGCTAAGAAATATTTAAGAGTTAAGCCGGAGAATCCAATGAAAGAAATCATTCAAACAAGCAAACTAGCTTGGCTTTCCTTTCCGGCTGAACCTATAGCAAAAGTAACTCATGTTAGTTCTAAACAAGATATGACCGATTCTATTACTGTAAATGGGCGTATTGTTTATGGTTTATCCGAAAATCAGTTATATGAATTTGAATATAAGATACAAGATTATGATGATCTGCAGGTACTTATGAAGAAATGCATTATTGATTTGGTTGTTTCTGCAGTAGTTCGTGCTAACTTACAACGAAAAGGTATGAAGACATCGGAGAGTATTGGTGATTATTCGTACCAGATTAGCCCAGAAACGCTAGATGAACCAGCTACAAACAATAAGATACTCAATGGTTTAAAAGGATTTAGAGCAAGAATTAAGCCGGTGATGGCCACATGAACGAAATGTATTTCGATGATGGTGGAATGGATGATTTATATATTCATGAGGTAGTTGTAAAACGAAAAATGAAAAAGAAACAATCCTCTGGTAATTATGCAGAAACAGAAGAAGACATTTATGAGAATATGACTTGTCGTGTAACTACTAATTCTGCTGCTGATAATGAAAGGTTTAAGCGTGATAAACAAAATTTTGATACAACATTTAAGATATATGCGCCTGCTTCTTACAAAATTAAACCCAATGATCGTATTCATTTCAAAAGTGAAGAATTAGGTGTTGATTATACGTTTGAAGTTAAAGGAGAACCGCGCAATCCTGCGTTTATGAATCACCACATTGAAATTTATTGCGAAAAGGTATGATTCTATATGGCTAATTCAGTAGAAATTGAGTATTCAAGCAATATGGAGCAAATCAAGACGCATATTAACGCTATGTGTGTTGAAAAGGTCACAGCAGCATCTATTCATTTACAAAATCAAGTGAAGAAGAATCTCACGGGTAGCCGTAGCGGTAAACAATACAAAATACCTCATACGAGTCGTAAATATACTGCTTCTAAACCAGGTGAAGCTCCTGCTGTTCGTACCGGTGACTTGTTAAACTCGATTAAATACAATGTTAAACGGTCACAATCAGAGGTTTTGGGTGCAGTAGGGAGCGACTTACAGAAAGCAATATGGCTTGAAACTGGTACAAGTCATATGGAAGCCCGTCCATTCCTATTAAAAGCGTTTGAAAAAGAACGCAGAGAACTTAAAAGAATGATGGGAGGGTAATAGATGTCTAACGCTATTGCAGCTATTAGAATGCTTGTAGAGAACGATGAAATAATAAAAGCTAATCTATCAGAATATGGTGAAGGCGAGGACAAAGGCCCTGCTCTTTCATTCCAGACTGCACAAGATGATATGGAAATGCCTTATGTAGTTATGAGAATTGAAGCAGATAATCCGGATGATGTTGAAATTATAGATCGTATGATTCTAAATTTCGATGTGTATTGTGATAATGGGGATTATGATAAGGCAAAGTTAATTGCTACACGTATTGAAAAGTTACTAGATAGAGAAGTTGGTTTAAAAGATGATGGGATACTTTCTATACATCGTGCAGGTAAACTGCCGGTACCAGATGAAGATCCATCTATCATTCATATAAATGCGAAATTTCTTGTCCGAACCATGCGAACGGACTTGTATTAGGGGGTAGGGCAAATGAGCTGGAAATTAATTAATGGTGTCCGTGAAGGGACTACAGATAATTTTGTTATCGGTCCTGGTGTCATGTACAAAGGGTTTAAAAGTGTAAAAGAATTAGGTGAACTTGTAGGAGCGACTACAGGCGGAACTAAAGTGGGTTTTGATCGTGAGTATTATGATGCAGATATTGATGGTGTACTAGGTAAAATGGTACGCGGTAAGTGGTTATTAAAAGATGAACCGCATGTAGAACTTACATTAGTAGAGTTTACAAAAGAAAACCTGCAGTTAGCTTTACCAGGGATGACGGTAGATAGTACAACTGAAACTGATTACGATATTATGAAACCTTCAAATGATATTCCAGATTCGAATTACCATGATATCGCACTAATCGGTATGATTTCGGGTAGTGAGTTACCAGTCATTTTTGTAATTCGTAATGCAATGGTAGTTTCATCTATTGAAGTGGATCTAAAAGACGGTAAAGGAACGGTTGGTTTGAAATGTAAGTTTATCGGTCATTACAGTGAATCTGCACCAACTACACCACCATACGAAATCTATTTACCAAAGAAAAAGAAAGCAACAGTACAAAAAGCACCGGCTACCGCATAAATGGTAGTCGGTTTTCTATTACATAAAACGAACGGAATACAAAAAAAGGAGCGGACAAAATGACTTCTATATTAGAAAAAATGATGAATACCGGTACAGAAATTACAATCTTAGGTGAAAAAGTAACCATGCGACGATTAAATGTAACGGATGTTTGGCGATTCGCTAAGATTATTTCGAAGGTTGGACGCAGCGCAATGGCTAACTTTGCTGATTTCGGTAAGGATAAGCAAACAATGGATGAACTAACTAAAGCAGCAGAATCTCTTCCAGAAGAAGAAAAACAAGCGCAATTAGTTGCACTTAAAGAGAAGCAGCAACAAAAAGGATTAGAATTCGCTTTCCGTGTTCTAACGATGATCCCTGCTTGTGAGGATGATTTTACAGAGTTCTTTGCTAGTTTATTAAAAGTGAAAGCCGAAGAATTTAGACAGTTCCCTCCGGAAGCAATGGTTGCTGTTATACAGGGCCTATTAGAAAGCGAAGACTTAATGACTTTTTTCAACCAGGTCAAGGGACTCGTGAAAGTTCAGAGCGAGAAATGGAGCCAATCAGCAGCGGCGCCGAACCTAGCGTAAATGAAAAATCAGATGAATATTTAGAGGAAGCCGAACAAAATATGTTACGTGCTTTCGATAAAATACAAAAACGGTATGGATGGACAGATGATTATGTCTTATCAATACCGTATTCGCGTTTAATGGACCTGTTTTCTTTAATTGCACAAGAAGAGCAGCAAGAAGAACTAAATGAGTGGAAGAAGATGGCGTTCATTGGCTTTCAAACTCGTCAACTTGAAGAAGGTACTACTTTTAATGATTATCTTCAAGCCTTTGGACTAACTGACACCCAGGAAGATAAAGAATCGTCTTATGAAATGGGTGAAGTATGGACGAAAGAAGAGTGTGAAGCGCATGTTGCTCAAATCATGGCTCACTTCCGAGAAGACGATGAAGAATAAAATGGTTATCGGCCCCGTGAAAGGGGGTGCGTAAATGTTAGCTGAAATGTTCCAACTGTTCGGAACGATTGGTATTAAAGCAGAAGGCGCTTATAAAGATTTACAACAATTCGAAGATCGTGTACAAAAAACTGCAAATGGAATGCATGATAAGTTTCAAAAAGCAGGGGAATCAATTAGCCATGTAGGTAGCAAGATGCAAGAAACAGGCGCAAATATGACTGCCGGTGTTTCATTACCTTTAGCTGGTATTGGTGCAGCTGCTGTAAAAGTAGCGTCTGATTTTGATGCGTCTAATAGAAAGCTAGAATCTACACTTGGTTTATCAAAAGAAGCTACAAAAGAGCTTGGTAATGTTGCAAAAGATACCTGGAAAGATGGATTTGGAGAAAGTATTCAAGAAGTTGATGAAGCTGTAATACAAGTAAGTCAAAACATGAAGAATCTTTCTTTCGATGAAATGCAGGGAGCTACGCAGAACGCTATGACTCTTGCGAAAACTTTTGACACGGATGTGAATGAGGTTACACGAGGGGCCGGACAGCTTATGAATCAGTTCGGTTTAAGTGCAAAAGAGACATTTGACCTTTTAGCTTCTGGTGGACAAGCAGGATTAAACTTCTCAAATGAAATGTTCGATAACATTTCCGAATACGCGCCTTTATTTAAACAAGCAGGATTTTCTGCAGAAGAGATGTTTACCATTATGGCAAATGGAACACAAGATGGTTCATATAATCTCGATTACATAAACGATCTTGTGAAAGAGTTCGGTATTCGTGTACAAGATGGATCAAAAGGTGTAACAGAAGCCTTTGCAGAAATGAGCCCAGAAACTCAAAAGGTTTGGGACAATTTCAATAAAGGTAAAGGAACTTCTGCAGATGTATTTAATGCCGTCTTAGGTGATTTAGGTAAGATGGACGATAAAGTAAAAGCAAACCAGCTTGGTGTTGCTGTATTCGGTACAAAATGGGAAGACATGGGTGCAGAAGCTGTATTAGGGCTAAATAACGCTGATGGTGCATTACAAAACGTTGATGGCAGCATGAAAAAAATACAGAAAACGCAGCAAGAAGCCTTTGGTGTTCGTTGGCAGAAACTTGCTCGTACTACAATGGCATCATTAGAACCGTTAGGACAAGCTATTTTAGACATTGCAGAAGTAGCTCTTCCTCCAATTATTAAAGCGGTAGAAGTTGCTGCAAAGGCATTTAGTTCTATTCCTAAGCCAATTCAAATTGGTATCGTAGCAATTTTAGGTATGGTTGCTGTATTAGGGCCATTAATTGCCATGATGGGCTTTATGACAAGTGGAGTAGGTGCATTTGTTGGCTCGTTTAGATTCCTTGTACCAGTATTAACAAAAGTACCAATGCTATTTACAGGGATCCTAAAACTTGGCCCTAGATTAATAGGTATGTTCGGAATGATAGGAAGAGCTGTTGCTTTTCTAGGAAGTACTGCATTTGCAGGATTGTTAAAGGTTGGCCCTAAACTTATTGGTATGTTTGGTGCAATAGGAAAAGCCCTAGCACTGTTGGGCAGATCCATGATGACTTTACTGATGAATCCTTGGACAATTGCCATACTAGCAATTGTAGGATTAGTATATCTAATTTATAAAAACTGGGATGACATCGTAAAATACACCAAACAAGCTGTTAAATGGATTGGTGATGTCTGTTCTAAAGCTTGGGACGAAACCGTAAAAGGTGCAAAAACGGCATGGAATGGTTTAGGTAAGTTCTTTTCTGGATTTTGGAATGGTACAAAAAAACTTTTCAAATCTGCTTCATCGTTTTTGGGCAAAGTCTTAGAAGAAGCTTGGAAATATATAAAACAAAGAATTGAATACAATATTAAAATTTGGAAAAACATATTCGAATTTGGATGGAATGCTATTAAATTTGTTTTTAATCTAGCATTAAGCGGTTTGAAAAAGATTGTAGAAGGTACATGGAAGTTCATTAAGAATAGTGTCCAAAAAGCTGTTAACACTTGGAAAAATATATTTAACACTGGATGGAATATTATTAAAAGAATTTTCTCTATAGCTTTAGCTTTAATAAAGCAGTACGTAAAAACCGAATTCGAAAAAATGAAAAATACAATTTCCAGTGTTTTTAATACGATTAAGGATATTGTAAAAAAAGCCTGGGACGCAATTAAATCAACCTTTACTACAGTATTAAAATTCTTAAAAGATTTTGTGAAATCTTCTTGGGAATCTATTAAAGATACAATTTCTAGCGTTATGAACACAATTAAAAATGTGATTCAATCAGCTTGGAATTTTATAAAGTTCATAATCATTAGTGCAGTACGTGAATTTGTTGGGTTTGTAATTACTAATTTCAACAAATTATATAACACAATAACCGATGTTGTTGGCGGTATAAAAGAATTTATTGTTAGTAGCTTTAAAACTATAAAAAAAGCAATCACTGGTGCATTTACAGGGGTTGTAGATACTGTAAAAGATGTATTTAGCAAGGTTGGTTCTATAGTAAAAAACGTAGCAAAAGATGCAGTTAACTGGGGAAAAGATATTATCGCGGGTATCGGTGAAGGTATGTCAGGGATGGCAGATTGGCTTATAAAAAAAGCTAAAGGCGTTGTTTCGGGAATACCTAAAGCCGTATTAAAGTTCTTTGGTATCCGAAGCCCATCCCGGTTAATGATGGAATACGGGGGATATATTACAGAAGGTCTTGGTGTAGGGATGGAAAAAATGATTCCTGCAGTAGACAAAGCTTCTGAACTATTAAATAAAGCTGTCGTTCCACCTAAACCAATGAAACTAGTAACCGATGTATCTAATCAAATTGGACAAATGGGCGCACGTTCTGCTGATTTAATTGGTAAAACTGCACATCCATTTGCTGGACAAACCCACGTTGAGAAGAAAACGGATAATGGCGTAACAATTCAAAATGCTACATTTAAAGTCGCTGTTGAAAAACTACAATCTGCAGACGACTTTGTAAAAATGAGAAAGCTGCTACAAAACGTAGTTGCTGATGATCTAATGGGAATGGCGGTGCGAAATGTATGAGTATATTAAAAACATTGCATAGAAGAGCTGGTTCATACCATCTCTTAGGAAAGGCTGCAGAGTTAAAAGACACAATAAGATATACCATTGATTTCTCATGGCCAGGGACATATAATTTTTCGTTTTTGTCCCAGGTTCCTATTGGTTCTGATGGAATGCTACCAAATAAATACTTTGTAGTTCGGGTTAATGGGATTGAGAGATTCAGAGCACGAGGTCCTTATGATTGGGAAGCGAGAGAAATCTTTGTAGGTGCAGGTCCACAAACGATTGAATTTACAACAATCGGTTATGGATCTTCTGATGTAGCATATATACGAGACGTACATTATTATGCTTTTGGACATGTACCTAATATCGAAAAGATTGAACAAACAAAATTACCGAAATCACTAGATGGCTTAAAAACTTATAATGTCATGCACGGATATCCTCGTTACCAGAGTGCGGGGAATAAAGGTTGTGAAGTAGAATTTACGGCTCTATTCAACGATATCGATCATTGGCGTGAGTTCATGAGGGAAATATATCGCCCTCATATTATTACAGGTGATTATGGTACCTATGGGGGTATTATCCCACCGAATGAAGTAGATGCAATACGAAAAGGAACGCTAGTCATAGCAAAATGCAAATTAATATCTATGTCACAAGCAGGAGTAGGAGTTGATGGAATGTGAGAGAAGGATCTATTTCTTTAATTAGAATGTTGGGGAGCTATTTCCAGGTTGGGAATAACTCCCCTAATTTAATTGTTTATATGAAAAGAAGAGACTCTTCTTCTTACGTACAAATACAACACCGTGTAATAGGCTTAGAAGTGCAGGAGAACGCCGATCAGTTTGCTAGTACATTTACTATTACCTTTGCGAATGAATACGGACAAATGGCCCCTGATAACTGGTATGGTAAGTTCTCTTCTATTTCAGAATGGTTTTATAACAGTGAGGTAACAAATACAAACCAGCTATATCCGCAGACTGAATTTAAAGTGTCTATTGGCTACGGTGAGGAAGCATTACCGTATATACATGGTTTTGTATCTGATGTGAAGGTAAATGCCGAAAGCGGTACTATTTCAGTTACCTGCACTACATCCTATAAGAAGGTTTTACATAAATCAGTAATCCCGACACCTGGATCAGATGAAATTGTTGCACCTACCGGTAATGTTTATGATGTTGTGAAGTTCTTCTTTCAAAAAGCTGGGGTTGTTCTACATGGTAACAGAGTAAATATTCCTGGAACCAATCAGAGCTGGATTGTAGAAGGAGCAACCGGTAAGAGATTTCAAAAATGGGATGAAATTGTTCGCGATATTATAGATACAACATTCCATTATATTAAACACGAACCAGACGGAAGTTGTACGTTTATGAAAATGCCAGACTATGCAATTAATGAACCTGCAAAGTTTAGTTTTAGAGAAGGGGAAAACCTTATTTCTTTAGATATGCAGCTAACTGATCAGGATATAAGTAATAGTATTGTTGTTAAATGTGGAGATTACGCAAACGGATTTCTTAATTCGTTTCTATTAAAAAATGTATCGCAGGGTGATTTACGAGAGGAAATGATAGAAGTGCCCTGGGCGACAACGTTCTTTGCAAGAAGAGCGGTTGCTGCAGCTTATCATTTAAAAGCAATTCAGAAGTTCAGAACATTAACAGTAGCAGTAGTTGGTGATCCAAGGATTCAATTATTTGATGTTATTTCTGTTTACAATAGAGATTCTGGTCAACAGTGGAATTACTTTGTTAAAGGGATTAATACAATGATTTCTGCAGATGATGGATTCTATCAAACTTTAGATTTAACTGTTAACTATGGGTATGAACCTGCTCCTTATACAGATATAACCGGTATTACAGTAAATGTAGATACATTACGTTTAAAACTTTGGGATTGGGATTTAGAGGATGGCGATTTATTAAATATTTACTGTAATGATAAACTAATCGAAGAGAATTATTTCATCCGAAACAATCCGACATATGTAGATATTCCACTTGAATATGGCGTGAATATTATCGTATTTGAAGCAGTACGAAACCCAAAAGGGATTCTTACAGGACGTTTGCAAGTACTGGATACGCAGAATAATATCTTATTTGATTATGGTTCTTTACCAGATTTATCATTTCCTCGGGTAAATCAAGATGCAAATCACTATTATATCCAGCGTCCAGCCAAAACATGGTCTGTTACGCGCGTGAACTAGGGGTGATTCTATGATAATGCAAAAAAACTTATATGATCCAATCATGTATTTGATGAAGGGATTAATCGATAGGCAAATATATACCGGTGGTAAACCAATGCCTGGGAATGATCCAAATGACGTGTTTAAAGAAGGCATGACCGAAGGGTATACACTTATTCGTGACGGTGCTCGTTTATCTGCAGTCGATGGAGATAAATATTTACACTACGATTTAGCTTTTAATGCACATGGCATGTTAGAAAAAGTTCTTGTCTCCCATAAAGTAACCGGAAAAGAGATGGAGATACAATTAATATATAATGCACAAAAACAATTGGAACGTGTGCAGCCGCGACTTCTTAATAAAGGTAACGGTATACTATCTGATTTACCAATTCCCGATGTGTCGTAATGATACACGGGAATTTTTTAATACAAGAAAAGGGTGATTGCTCTTGTTTGAAACAACCTATTTAGCTGGTGGCCGATTAGATCCACCTTTTCATCCAACTAAAACAGAACCATTCATACCTGGTTTCATTATGGATTCTACATCATTTAAAACCGATGAAAAGAAATATACATTACCTGCAGACATGGAGATTTATGCAGTTAGTGTTAGTTCTTCTATTTACGAATTAGATGATAAATGGGATTTAATCGTGAACGGGCAAACCGTTTGCCAAGATATTTATACAAAGCGGATCCCGGAAGGTATGCATTTTATGGTTTATAAAGCAGTAAAAGCAGGAGACACAATTGTATTTCGATTCCATAATCAAGGAATTCTTGATAAAACAGTTTGGTTTGAATTGCACTTTTTAAGATAAGGGGGCGTATTGATGAGTTTTGCTGTTACCTATATGGCTGGTGGAAGATTCGACGCACCTTACTTCCCAACAAAAACAGAGCCATTCATACAAGGGCGAAGAGTTGGTATACATGATGAAATTCATTTAGATAAGTTTTCATTACCATTCGAAACAGAAATGATTGCTTTTTCTGTTGCTGCTTCACATTACAGTGACTCGGACTACTGGAATTTATTTATTAATGGCCAACAAGTATTTAAAGAGGTTTATGTAAAAGATGTGCCGGAGGGATTTAATTTCTCCATTGTAAAACCTATACCTGCTAATGCAGAGCTAAAGTTTGAATACCACAATGCATCCGCAGAGAAAAAGGCTATATGGCTTAATTACCAACTATTAAGAGATTAGGAGCGTGTAATAGATGGCATACGTTGAAAAAATGTATACAGAAGGCGAATTCCAAGACGAAATTGTTAAATTGGTAATCGCTAACGGATGGAAGAAAGTAAAATCATTTTTCAGAGCTGTTTATCCAGATATGGAACAGAAATCTGACGATGATACAAAATTTGAATTTGGCATGAGTAAACACATGTTAGTGAAGAACAATAGCGGTTCTATTTATGGGATTGCTCAAACTTCAAAATGGTCAATTAAAAAATCAGAGGTTAAATACAACTTCACAAATGAAGAAGGAAAGAAAGCTTTTGCTGAAGACGGTAAAAAACGTCTAGAGAGTGGTAGGGATCGTTCTTGTTTTTACGTTTACATGATTGAAAATGAACCAAGCGTTGCTGATGAAGGTGTACTCGTTCTCCCTTATGAACCTAACAAATTTGAGAAAATATTATTAGATGTGGAATTAACTAAAATAGGAATTACTCAAAAGTCAAATCCAAATGGTTTCGGTACATATAAAGTTTACTCTTATGATGAAGCAGAAACACAAGTCATGATGTCCCCTTGGGTGAAAGTAACATTACGAAATACAAATTTACAAGGTATCAATGCTCAAACAAATTGGTGGCCGGATTCATTGGTTCGAATTAATGGCCAAGTTGATGAAAGTCGCGTTGTTTTATTAATACAAGCTGATAATACACCAGCTTTTGAAAATAATGTAGTTCCAGTTACACCGCTTTACATGGGGCAATTAGAGAGTTACGCAAATGATGATACATTAGGTGATGCATTGTGGGCAGGAACCGCATTCGATACAGGCAATGAGGATGCATCACATAAATTCGATTTTAACGACCCGAAACCATATAGAAATGTAGAGTCCTATATGCCTGTTATGAAGTCATATCCGCGTTCTCCAGGTAACGGCATCGATAACGTAATTATTAAACGTTCACGATTGGGAGCGAGGTACCAGGCTCATTATATTGCTTGGAATGTAGCACCTAACGCAATGCCACCAGATCGTGTAGGGACAGACGGTGGCCAATACTCACTATCATGGCAGTCGCAAGATAATGATGAATATAAATATCAATTTAACCCGTCTGTTTATAGCAATAAAGTACATACTTCCCGTGCTTATATTGTTCATCCAGATGAAGGTGTACGTGGATATTTACCTTATATGATCCTATTGTCTCCACTAGGTCTATTAAATGGCGATAGATTAAAAGTTAGAAAGAATACTTGTCCGGATTCGCATGACATTTACAAATTCTTTAATGTAGATGCTATTTCACCAATTACAAAAAGACCTGCTACGGCGTATCGTCCTGCTGGATTAGGTATTTTTGAGAAAACAGTATAAAGGAGTGTACATATATGTGGTTTGATAAAGTCGTATATTTACAAACATTACCGCAAGAATTAGAAAAACTATTTGCAGATAACGGTTGGAAACGAACGCTATTTTTCCAAATTAAGAGCGGCATTTCAAAATTTATTGATGTAAGGTTGTTTGAATCGTTAGGAAGTGATGGAGAATGTAGAAGATTCGGTATAGCAAATGCGTATGACACTGCTGATTCTGATTTCACTGATAGCCGGTTTATTTCTGCAGATTCTCCATTAGGTAAATTAGGGATGGGGGATGGAGTAAAGAAAGACTTCTCTATCCCTGTTTCTCCTGTTCTTGGCCCTTCTGTCATTGTATATGTAAATGGGTTTGAGCAAGAAAAGAGTAAATATAAGGTGGATGCAACTACAGGAAAAATAACATTCACTACCGCTATTGCAAAAGGCGATAAAGTAACATGCGAATATAGATTAGCTATCAACACATATGAGCCAAACAATGATATGCTGCTATTTACTTTCAATCGATACTTTATTGAAAAAGAGATCCTTTCCGGTGATAAATTAGGGGAATTAGGAAAAGGAAATGGAACGAAAAAGAACTTCGCATTGCCATTCCCTAACTTTGACGAAAGCAGGACCGTAGTTTACAAGGATAATACTATTGTTGATCCTAGCGAGTATTCGTTCACTGAAACGGAAATTGTATTTAAAACCGCACCCGCAGCAGATACAACAATTAAGATTAGCGGTATTTATTTCTTATTACCAAAAGAAGACGGAACACTGGATACATTAACGGCAAAAACAAGTTTCGATGTACAAAAGATGGAAAGTATTATGGGCGAAGTATATTCTACGATTAATTTTGTGAACCCATCGCCTTATACATCAATTAGTTTTACACCAGAGCAGCGTTTCTCTAAGGAGTTAAATCGTGATTCTGTTGTTTATCTGTATGGGAACGCCAATAAGGACCGCCTAATTATGTTTATGCGTGTAGATCCTACACCAAATCCAGTTCGTGCATTATTCGTTCCATTGTATATCGGAAAATTATATACATTCGATGTGGCACCAAGAAAAAACATGATTATTTTAAGCGGCTGCAGACCAGGCGATCAATTTGTATATTCACCAAATAAGAAAATCGGTAATGCGCCACTTGATTACGGTTCTGATACATCAAACGGAAACGAAACGGTTCAATTATCACAATCAAGTACAGGAGCCATGTACCAGCATCATTATTTAGCTTTCATTACTCATGATATGTCAGTAGATAGTGGACAAGGACGCTTTAATCCATCGGTTTATAGTGGTAAATATCATTTATCTCAAATTTATATTGTGCATCCAAATGATGGCTATGTTGGAAAGCTGGATGATGTATATGCAGTTCATCCAAAGAATATCCAGCAAGCAGACGAACTAGAAATTGAAAAAACAGTTGTAGATGAAGTACTTGGACAAGGTGACGGACACCGTAAAGTATTTCATCTAGAACATAAGCCAAAAGGCGAAACGTTAAGATTATTCATTTCATGTAAAGAAGTAGAAAAAACGGATTATGTATACAATGCAGACGATAAGACCGTTACATTTAACGAAGCACCGGTTATTGGTTCTGAAATCACAGGCGCTTATGAAATGGCTCAATTATATCGTTACACATTACCGACAACGCCCGTTTGTCCTATGACACAAGCAAAAGCAACACCATTTAATCCAATTGGTTTAGCAATCTACAAAGAAGATATTTAAGCATAAGGGGGTAGCAGAAGAATGAGTGAAAAAGTTTATTCTATTGCTTCCCCTTCTATATGTACCAAAGAAAAAAGTCATGTTGTTGTCGTTGGTTCTGGACCAGATAGGAATGAAAAAGTTTATTCTTTTTCTATTACACCAGCAAATACAGAAAATAAAAATGATGTTGATTATCCAATTTGTATTGCTCCTTATGCGAGATATAAGGCTGTTAAAGAAGATAACGCAGGAGTAACCGCCACAAAAGTAAAAGCAAAAGGGATTTTAACAGATGTTGTAGAGAATGCATTGCGACAAATAGAGGTAGAAGCCTACATTTCAAATACAACTGATTTTGATTTAAATCGAAATATAAATGTGGCCAATATTGAAATGCAGCATTCGCAACGAATGGACAATATTTTTGTTCAACTAATTTCTGCAGAAGCATCACCACAACATAGGCGAATTTTCGATATAAACCATATCGAAGGGGTAGAGAGCACAAAACCAAGCGAGATAGAAGCAATGGTACACGCTTCTGATGTAACAAATCTTATAACGAATGAATATGAAGTTGCGCCGATCATAAAGCAGGATTTACTAAAAGGTAAGTTACGTGAATTCGCTGCAGGTGTGGAAGTATTACCGGAATGGGTAAATGTTGCGCGTATTGTATACGGTGAGTGTTTTTATAATGACCTTATGGCCGACAGAGTTACAACGGATTATGAAGCTGTATCAATGCATAATGAAACGAGCGATATTGTTACCAGGGAGCTAAAAGCTACACATGCAGAAGTTACTTTATCTACTGCAGTTCCAAATATATATCCTGTATCTATTGTCGAAAATGAAACTGGTGATATACAGCAAAAAGAAATACTTCTTCATGCTCCAGTACAATTTGAATTTGGTACAAAAGAGCGAGAAGTTAAAGGGATTATAGAAGAATTTGATTTGTTCAATGGTATGGGTATACCGGTTTATCTTCCGGATTATGATTTATTTGCTCGTATGCAAAGGGACATTGAAACATCTATTGCTACACAATATGTATCGAACCGCTTAGAAGAAATAGAAAGCGTGAACCTGCTCCCTTATGAAAATATAGAAAGTGCGTATTTAATTCGTGACATAAATGTAAAACAAATTAACCTGGATCACTCTATCCGAACAATAGAACTTGGTGCAGATGTTATTGCAAGTAATGAAGTAAGCAAGAAAATAAATGTATTTGATACCGAAAGAAATGAAGCTGCATCATTTACAAGAACAAAAGAACAGTATGCGAATGTAGATACAACACACGCATTTGAACGTATCGTAGAAACACTTGATTCTATTTATGCCGATCAACAAGAAATCGCAAATAAAGAAAATGTATTTACAGCAGCTGTAGAGGTAAGACAAGAAGTTAAAAATGCTTCACGGGTATTATCTGTTAAAGATATTTCCGGAACTGACGATGCAAATAAATCGCAAAACATATTCGAGATACAGACAATTGTCGCAGAAGAAGCGGAGAGATTACATGAAATAAATGCCGGTATTACTACTGCAGATTATTCTCACCGTATCTTAAAAGAATTACAAGGCGTATCGCCAGACGTTACTTTTGCAGAAGTGAAAAATGAGTTGCAAGCAACTGTAGTTGAACTGGATCAAGCAGATATAGAAGGTACTGCGGTACTTACACATGTAGATGAAATTTCTTCATTCGGATTAAAAGAACGCTTAATTATTACCCATGTAGATACTAATGAAGTTGCCAATAAAACAGAAAAAGAATTTCAAGCTAACATAGAAGAGTTTGATTTATTTGAGGGCCTTGGTATTCCTGTATATCTTCCAGAATTCGATTTGTTCGGCCGTGTTCAAAAAGAACTAGAAACACGTATTTCCTTATTTAATAATTCATCTAAATCATTAAATGTGATGCAGATGAAACTAGATCAAACAATTGAATCTGAAAAAGCAATAAAAGAACATACAACTGCAGTAATTGAAGAAGTGGCTTCTGACATCGTTCCAGTTATCTTAGATACTGAACATATATCATTAGATATTTCTTATAAACAGGATACACAACAAGCTCTTATTACAGAGCAAGAAGCCTTTACCGGTATACGTGAATTTGAAAGCGGAATTATCTCTGATATAACACCAGCCGATAAAGAAGTTATAACGAGAGATACAAATGTAATTGAAACTGTAGATGCAGCAAGGGAATCTGAACGATATGCAATCGTTAGTGAACAAGAATTATTAGAGCGACAGGCTATTGTAGACGCTGTGACTAACGAAGTTGATACATTTGATAGGGGACATGAATTAGAAAGCGTTGCAGAGGAATATGAACAGTTTGAACGTATGCCAGAACGAGAATCAGTTCTAGAGGATAATGAACGATTCAAAATGGCGAGAGTACTAGATACAGAAAAACCAGATGAATTACTAGTGATTGAAAAAGAGAATAATGATCCGAAGTTATGGCTGCGACATAGTCGCCAATCGTGGTGGACAAATTCAAACTGGAAGAAAACAAGATAAAGAGAAGGTGGTAAAATGGCAAGTCAATTAGGAAAAAACCTATTGCAACCAGAACCAGGGTGGACCCGTGAATATTGCACTTTAGAGAATGCAAAACCAGGTAAGTTTTTTTCAAATGTAGACATAACCGGAAATATTACAGGAGATAAATGGCGTGCAGTTGGGGATTCTAACGATTTAGAGCGGAATAGTTCCTGGTATGTCGGTGACTCTTTAGGTCGTTCATTTTATTTTAAATTTACAGGGACTGCAGTGCGTATATTATTGAAAAATTTTACAACTCATGCATTTAACATTACAGTCACTATAGATAATATAAGATATGTTGGTTCGGTACCTGCTTATTCTGCCGGCTACTCTCTTGTCGTATTTGAGCAACTTAATCTAATTAAAGGTGAACATAACGTTAAAGTAACTACAGAAGGAAGGGCTTCCGGTGTATCTGGATCTACTTATACGTTTTTAACTGCTATTGATTACGCAGATTTAGGTGCTAAAGTTGGTGATGTATTAAAAGAACCGGAACCAGGTTGGAAACGGTTTGATGATACGGATAACAATTTTCAATATTCTGGAGCATGGGACATATCTAAATCAATTGGACCCTATGGAGGTTCTTTACACTTTTGTCGAGAAAACAACAAAATAGTAACTGTACAATTCAATTTTTTCGGGACAGCTTTACGAATTATAGGCTTATTATTTTCTGCGTATGATGTAGGTCAAATTTCAATCGATAACATGCCACCCGAAAACATCTCTTATAAAAATGGTTCCACAAGGCATCAGGCACTAGTTTATGAGAAATTCGATTTAACTGAGGGTGTTCATACAGTGAGTTTATCCGGCCTTAATATAAATTTTGATGCAATCGATATTTTGGCCGGAGAGTTAATTCCCTTTAATTCTCGAAAAAAACAAGTATCGCTATACGAAAAAGAAAGCGGAAAAATATTTGTAGACGATTTTGATTACGTAAATCCCAAATGGCTTATGTCACTATCAAGTGCATTTAACAATGCTATCAAAAAAGGTTTCTTACGTATGAATCATTCTGCAGATAAAGACGTTATGCTGTTAATCGATAAACCGCAAGGTAACTTTGCAATCCAGGTTATTGCGGATTATGCTCCTACAAAAGAAGGAGATGAGGGTGGCTTACTGCTCTATCAAAACGAAAAGAATAAGGTTGAATTCCTTGAATCTTATGCTGCTAATGGTTCACAAATCAATAAAGAGTGGATGGCAATTTGTAAGGAAGATCAATGGGACTTTTACACAAAGACAGATACATTTTTTGATTATGCGAATAACGACTCATTAGCAGCAAAAAGAATTGGTGTTGTTTTAAAAAGAGGAACTGCAGAGGGATTTGTACCGCTAGACATCAATAAAATTATTATGACAACAAGCAACATGTTACGTCTGCGCCAACTATATGAAAATTATAAGGTTGTATTAAAAGATACTGCAGATAATATACTGTCTACTAACATTGTAGCTGCAGCTCATACAGGCATTGATATTCTACTTCCTTCTTTAGAGTTTGAAGGAATCATAGAAATATATGACGAGGAAAACGAACTAATAGCAAAGAAACAAGCTACCTTTTACGGTGGGGATATGTATTGCATGGGTTCATCCCTGCAAATCAAAATGAATAGCGAAGAATTAAATACAACGGATCCAACGAATTTAGGTTACATGGTGAATAATGAGCGCATTGTAAAAATGACAATCGTAAATGATAACATCGGCGCTGCTACAAATATAAAACTATCCATACAGCAGTACATGGAGAAAGTCGGTTACACCTGGGCGCTGATTTCGTTAGATGGGACAAGCTATTTAAATGAAATACAGATTGATTCAGTAGCCGCACAAAGTACTCGTGATTTTTGGGTAAAGGTTGTGAAGGATACAAATTTCCTAGCATTCGAACCAATTTATTTTAATATTCAACTAAAACATAATTGAGGTGAATACAATATGGGAACTGTAATGAAATTATATAGATATACATCCGAAAGCGAGATTACACCGTCAATCCTTATTGAGAGGAATGTACAAATTACAATTGAACCAGGAAAAACTCTATATACTCCATTGGATGTAGGTTGTAACAAATACGATATTCGCACGATTCAAGTTACAAATGATTCAAACGTAGAAGCAATGCTATTTTTGTACGACCAAAAAGAGAATGGGAATCAAATTTATAAAAGTTTATCAGAAAAAAGAACATATGATATTTTAGCCATTCCTTGCGAGGATAAAGATCATACAAACAAGGTCCATCTTTATATAGAAAATAGGGGCGTAGCAAACTCTACTTTTAATGTTTCTATGAAAGCCATACGTTTAAGTTAAGGAGGAACATATAAAATGACAAATAAAATTTGTAAGTTACACAGACTAGAGCGAAAAGAAGTCTTTATGAAGATTATCGATGAAATGAAAAAGGCTGGATGGCAGCAATTAAATTCTGATGCGCCATCAAAAGATACCATTTATGTTATGTACTCAAGCGGTAACGACGGTATGAAGAACCATTCTATAGAATTGCGCCCATTCGATTACGTCACTGCAAGTAGCCAAGATATTATAGCAGGGAAATATAAAGATTATGATATAAGAACTTATTCTGCTACTGATGCAAGCTTTAGATTAATTGAACGATATGATAAAGAGAAGGATGTTACCTTCGGAGGACCTGGCCCTTTCTATCCATTATGTTTTCATCAAGGGAAAACAACTAGCAACACTACTTTTAATACTATTAGTAAAGCGATTGCTATGGTGGACCTATATTTATACGTTGATAAAGACATTGTTATTTATTGTGTTTATGAAAACGATGATAATCTTCCAGAACGAAAAGGAAAAACTGTAATAGGTTTATTTGGCATTCCAGATGAACTATATCAACAAGAACAATTCACACCTATATCTTCTCCTTTTAGTGTATTGGTGAGCGCTTGTCCAAATTGGTACCCAACTTCAGCACTGGTAGCTGCTAGAAGTAAACTTATATATGAGGGATTAAAAAATGTTCCTATTACTACTTTCATTTGGGATAAAGTATTTTTAAAAGCACCATCTTTAGAAGGGAATATAATATTCACATCATTTTTTATGGGAGATAACATAGATGGATTAAGAGCAAAATTTGATGGCCTTTACACATATAGGGGTTCAAATTTTGTAACTGGCGATATCGTTGAAATTTCTCAAGATGGAGAAGTCCAGAAATATAAATTATTTAACACCTACTACTCAAGTGTATGGAGTTCATTTTCAGAGTACAACATTGCATTAAGAGTAGAATAAGGCTGGTGATTTTATGACAATAAAAGGCATCATAATTCAACCGAAAACACTGTATCAAACCGTACAACGTAAACCACAAATACGCAAAGGCTCAAAATTAGAAATCAGTAACATGTATATTACAGGGGTGAGACAAACCACCACACGAAAAGGGGTTATGTTTAATTTCTCCCGAAGCGAAAGCAAAACTACTGAAAAAGCAGTAATGAAACCACCACGTACTGAACCACTAGAATACGCGTGGAAGAAAATGAACATATAACTTTATCGAAATTGAGCGTGCTGCAGCAGGCTTTTTTATTTTGGTCAAAATTTGAAAGGAGGTGAGAACTTGGAAAGAATTCACGAACTCATCAAGGCATTGAATATAAGCGATGTTATTACAAGTACTCAATTTAAAGTAGGTGGTGCTATCGGTGGCGGATTAGGAACAATAATTAATTTACTCTATGGCAAAGCTAATTTAATTTGGATTTCAATTTACTGCTGGATTATCATGCTCGACTGGATTACTGGTAGTAAGGCTTCAAAAATAGATGGAACATACTCATCACAATATGGAATTGAGGGCATCACGAGAACCGTGGTGCTTTTATCATTACCAGCCCTTGCACATTTATTTGATATTGCTCTTAAACTACCTGATTTCTTTTTCTTCATGGTAGTCGGTGGATTGAGCTACCACATTTTTAATAGTTTCGCAGCAAACTGTGCACGAATTGGCTGGGAAAAATGGATTCCTGCATGGTTATTAGAAAGTGTAGCATCCGAAATTCAAGCAAAAATCCAAAGAAGTGATGCAAGAAAAGAAAAACATAATACCAAATAAAAAATACACGCCTTACATAAGGAGAGCATTGTCAAAAGACGGTGCTCTTTTTGTTTGGCAAAAAGGGGAAAATACACAATGAAAAAACCAATCAAACTATTTAGCTCATTATTTATGACTCTATTACTCTTATTTTCGTTTGCTACGGCTTCATTTGCCGATAGAGTACTAATCATCCAAGACTTACCGAAACAAGCATATCGCTACGGTGTGGGCGCTTATGAAGGCGTTGTTGCACATAGTACTGCAACACCAGAAGCACCAGCAATTAACATTCGAAATTATGAAGCTAGAACATGGAGAAATGCATTTGTACATTATGCTGTAGATTGGAACGAAACAATTCAAATTGCTGATACTAAATATGTTGCTTATGGTGCTGGACCAGCTGCAAATAAAAGATTTGTTCACGTAGAACTTTCTGAAACTAGCAACCCAGATAAATTTAAATCTTCTTACGAACGTTATGTAAAACTATTAGCTAAGATTTTAAAAGATAGAGGGATTCATCCAAGCAAAGGTTTATGGACACATAAAGATATTACTTACAAATTAGGTGGAACTGACCATGAAGATCCGATTAATTATCTTCGCAGTCATGGTCTATCAGAATCACAATTCAGAGCAGACGTACAAAAGGCGTATGAAGGCTCAACAGTTACAGTTAAACCAAAACCACAAGAACCAACTCAAAACGTTGTAGGCGCAACAGGAGTAGCTTACATTGATGGATTTAACGTAAATCTAAGAAGTGGACCATCAACGAATCATGGTACTATCCGTCAATTAAATAAAGGGGAATCATATCAAGTATGGGGAAAACAAGGTGATTGGTTAAATCTTGGCGGTAACCAATGGATTTATAACAACTCATCTTACATTAAATATCACGGGGAACAAACTTCTGCAGTAAGTTCTGTAGTAGGGAAACGCGTTGTTTCTAAAGTGGACAACCTTCGTTTCTATGATTCTGCTTCTTGGTCTGATAAAGATGTAGCAGGAACGGTAGATGAAGGGCTTGGATTTACTATTGACGCTAAAGTATCAGTGAATGGTTCACCACAATACAAAGTACACAACAGTAAAGGCACAACATACTATGTAACTGCAAATGAAGCCTATGTGTATGTAAAGTAGGGGAACCGCCAGCATCTTGGAATAAAATCATGCTAAGCAAAAAAATACAATAAGCTGCCCATATGGACAGCTTATTTACATAACTTTCGATATCGGAAGTTACAGTTATTAATTATTTATGAAATCTTTTCTTTTGTGCGAGTAATGTTTCTTCTCTGTAAAGTGAATAGAATCAATTCCTATGCATGGACTGAGATCCCCATCCAAAATATTGGTACCACCAAAAGCAAAATGCTTTAATTGGTGCAATTCCTTAATAAAACCAATGGAAGGTATATCAGCACAATTCCAAAGAATAAAAAACTCTAGTGCCTTTAAATCCTCAATTCTATATAAGTTTTCAATATTTTTACACGCCTCAATTTCTAATCTTTGTAAAGAATGATTTAAGCCTTCTAAATTCCCTAAATCATTTAATGTTCGTAAATAATTCAATTCTAATTTCTTTAATTTTTTTAACTTTCCTATACCTGCGAGAGAACTTATTCTACATTGGGTAAGAACTAATTCTTCGAGCTGTTTTAAGTTACTCAACTCTTGTAGATTTCTTTCCTTTGGGGCATATTTCCACATCCATAATAATTTTAGATTTTTGAGATGACCAAGTCCTTTTATCCTCTTGCTCCAATTTAGAAACAGCCGTTCTAAATTAGAAAATGCTCTTAGATCAATTTCATTTTTTCCATCTATAACAGTTGAATCAGTTAAACTAAGGGCTTTTAAATTTTTTATATGATATAAACCCGATATATCTTTTAAATAAGTGCTATCTAAGGATATTTCTTCAACGGTAGGACATTCACTTAAAAAATTCACGTCTTCACTTTTATAATACCAGTCTATTATAGCTATCTGAGTAATCCGATGTTGGTTTATATACTCAATACATTCACTCAAATATTTATGTGATACTAAAACCTCTATCCCTTCTGAGTCTTCTCTTATTCTGACATTACCGATCATTTTTTCCATATGTACCCCCAAGATATATTGCTCTATTTATTAATATAACTTATTTGTAAAGAAGAAACACAATTCAACTTATGTATGCTCCATTCACATCAAGTTAACATAACGTCCTATTATTGGTAGCAAGAAAAAGGCGAATCCCCTTTGAAATTAGGGATTCGCCTTTTTCTTTTTCTATAACCCTATTCATCTTTTTATACATTCTTGTCCTGGCGTGGGTTCAGGGCTCTTGTTTGTTATTGGATTAGCCAAAAAACTGTATAAAATCTTGCATACTCTTAGCCTGTATTTTTCAGAAATGCTGTACTGTAGGAAAGCCGTTATATTCCATGATATAATACCTCACTTTTGTTTTTTTAACTCCACTATAAACGAACGTATGTTCTTTTTTGAAGTGTAAAAAAAGCGCCATCACTATCAAGTTGATGGCACGCAATATACCCAAAAATGATTATAGCATACTTTTATGTAAAACTATATTAAGGCGAAATCAACAATTTTTAACATGAATATTCAAAAATAAGTTTATCAAGTTAGAATATTCAAAAAATCATTTATATAAACAAACATGTTGTGGTAACATTTAACAAAAGGGAGGTAGAAGTAGATGAGTGTTGACATTATTTCTAAAGAAGAAATCACAAAATTATTAAACGACTGGTATCAAGCTATGATTTCACAACGTGTATTACAGTCTAAGAAAATAAAAGAAGAGATTGCAAATAAAATCAATAATATTAAGGAAGACCAAATAATATTAATCTACTATGCTTTATTGAATGCGCGGTATAACCTGCTAATACGCGATATGGATAGTTCGAAAGATATTTTGGACAAGATCGAACCATTACAAGAGCCTACAGAAACATTTTTAGAGTACTATCATCATTTATTTAAAGCAATTTACGCTATTAATACAGCAAACCATAGTGAAGCAAGAATTCAATTTGAAGAAGCTGAAAAGTTTTTAGAGTACATGCATGATGAAATTGAAAAAGCTGAATTTAATTATTGGCTTGCAGTTCATTACTATCACATATTGAAACCAATACTAGCAGTCCAATTTGCTACGAAAGCGAATGAAGTATTTTCAAATAGCCCAGGGTATGAGTTGAAAACTGCTGCATGTTTGAATACTTTAGGAATGGCACACATTAGACTAAATGAATTCGAAAGTGCAGAAGAACATTTACTTTCAGCACTCGGTACCTTCCAAAAATCTAATGATGAAATTCCTATTAAACGAGTTAAGCATAATTTAGGGCTTTTATATGCAAGTCAAAACATGCCAGAGTTAGCAATTAAACACTTAGAGGATTCATTAGAAAATAACGCTAAGACTATGTTTCTTTTAGCAAGAGAACACTTTAAGTTAGGTTACAATCATATCGCCAATGAATACATTGAGAAGGGTTATAAAATAAGTGACTTATGTTATCGACATCATTTTCAAATTTTAAGAGCATTACATAACTATGCGCCACAAGAAGAATTAGAAAATGTGGTTATAGAAGGTATTTCTTATTTTGAAAAAGAAGAATTATATGATTGGGTAAAAGAATATGCTTCTCTTTTAGGTGAAATATTCTATGGTTCAGAAAATCACAGAAAAGCAAGCAAGTATTTGCACATCGCTTTAGATGCAGACAAAAAGAGCATAGAAAGAAGGGCGCTAAAATGAAAAAAGCAATCTTATTAATGATGATGTTATCCGCTGTTTTTACTTTTGGTCTTACTAATGTAAAAGACATACCACAAAACGAAGCAATTGAAGTGTTTATGGATCATGGAGAACATATTTAAAACCTAAGGAAGAGGGCGCTTATAGTGTCCTCTTTTTAATATCCATTATTTATATGATAAGGTTGCAGGTACATCTTTCGGTTATTGTTTGATAAACGTAAAATGTTTCTAAAAATGTGTATACAAAGGTGTGATTTTGTACTGTATATGTTCACATATTTGCTCACATTTTGTTCACGTACTATATAAAAAAGTATGAAAATCTATAAAAATAATTATTTTAATAAAATTTGTTCTAGATATTAAAAAGTGCCAAACCCCTTGTGGTATAAGGGGTTTGGCACTTTTGTGTTTTTTATGTTTTATCAAATAAACAACCCTAAAACTGCTCATTCTTCTCCCAAGATTCAACGATATAATGAGCAATTGTTGGGTTATATCCTTTTCCAACTAAAAACATAATCGCAGCGACTTCTGTTAAAGCGTGTTTATGTGAAGTATGTTTCGCTTCATTTAAACCATAATCTACCCAAGGTTTTACGAAATCTAATACAGGTTTCTTTAAAGGTAAAAATTGTGTACCGACAACTTGTTGAATTTGTTGTTGAGTCGGTTCTGTAATAGGCCCAGGTGGTAAAATTTGTGGTTGTGTAATATCTAAAGTCGGACCTGGTGGTAAAATTTGTGGTTGCATTGGATCAATTGTTGGTGGTTTAGGTGGTGAGACACGTGCGTCGTAGTTGGGTTGATACATTTGTTGTTGGTATTGTGGTTGTTGTGGCTGAGTTACATATGGATTTTGTTGTTCTTGAGTTTGCGGTGCTGCATATGGATTTTGAGGATATTCATAATTTGGACGTGTGTCATATGGATTTTGTTGTTCTTGAGTTTGCGGTGCTGCATATGGATTTTGAGGATATTCATAATTTGGACGTGTGTCGTATGGATTTTGTTGTTCTTGAGCTTGCGGTGTAGCGTATGGATTTTGTTCGTATTGTTGTTCTGGCTGTTGTAATTCTTGTTCCTCATATTGTTCTGTATATCTTTGTTCCGGTTGCTGAGGGTAAAATGGTTGTTGTGGATAAGGCGGTTGATTATTATAGAACATGTTTATTCCTCCTTCATGATGATGCCTACCACCTAGTGTATGGGCGGACAAGAAAATATGTGATGAAAAAAGGCGGGCGTGTTACAATAAGAAACTGGGTGAAGATAAAATGACAAAACAAGAAAAGATTAAAAAAACAATTACTTTTGTAAAAAATATTTTAGAAAAAGATGCGAGTGGGCATGATTGGTATCATATTGAGCGCGTACATAAACTGGCGATTTCTTTATCCGAGCAAGAAGGAGGAAATCGTTTTATAATTGAAATGGCAGCATTACTTCACGATGTGGCAGATGAAAAGTTAAATGAAAGTGAAGAAGCAGGAATGAAAAAAGTTTCTGATTGGTTAGAAGAGTTACATGTAGATGAGGAAGAAAGTAAACATATTCTTCATATCATCGCCAATATGTCTTATAAGGGTGGGCATGGCGGCGCAGTTGAGTCAGTTGAAGGGAAAATTGTTCAAGATGCAGATCGTTTAGATGCCCTTGGGGCAATTGGGATTGCACGTACATTTGCATATGGCGGAGCGAAAGGGAGATTAATGTATGATCCAACAATTCCGCCGCGTGAAGTAATGACGAAAGAAGAGTATAGAAAAAATAACGATCCATCTTTAAATCATTTTTATGAAAAACTTTTAAAATTAAAAGACTTAATGAATACGAACGCAGCAAAACAAGAAGCTGAAGTTCGTCATCGTTATATGGAACAGTTTATAGAACAATTTATGAAAGAGTGGAATGCACAAATATGAAAATGTTAACTGTGGAGAACTTATCGAAATCATACGGAGAAAAACCGTTATTTGATGGATTATCATGTAGTATTACAGAAGGACAACGTGTCGGAATTATTGGTGTAAACGGTACTGGTAAATCAACATTATTAAAAATTATTGCAGGGTTAGAAACTCCTGATACAGGTGAAATGACGCATTCACGTGGATATACAATTAGTTATTTATCACAGCAACCAGAGTTTGATGAAAAACTAACAGTATTAGAGCAAGTGTTCCATGGTGATACACCTTTAATTCGTCTTCTTCGTGATTATGAAAAAGCACTATTAAATATTGAAAAAGATCCAAGTAATGAAAAAGTACAGGAACAATTATTTGCAGTGCAGCAACGTATGGATGCAATGAGTGCATGGGAAGCAAATGCAAATGCGAAATCTCTTCTAACGAAATTAGGAATTACAGATTTCACTGCAACTGTTGGGAATTTATCTGGTGGACAGAAAAAACGTATCGCAATGGCACAGTGTTTTATTGAAACACCTGATTTATTAATTTTAGACGAGCCTACGAACCATCTTGACCATGAGACAGTTGAATGGTTAGAAGAATATTTAGCAAGATATACAGGTGCGGTATTACTTGTAACCCATGATCGTTATTTCTTAGATCGTGTGACGAATCGTATTTTTGAATTAGATAATGGTAAACTATATAGCTACGAAGGAAACTATAGTACATTTTTAGAAGCGAAAGCACTTCGTGAAGAGCAAGAATTGGCACAAGAATCCAAACGCCAAAATTTATATCGTCGTGAACTTGCTTGGATTCGCCGTGGTGCAAAAGCCCGTTCTACGAAACAAAAGGCGCGTATTCAGCGTTTTGATGAGTTAAAGGAACAAGAAGGGCCAGCTGCAAAACAGTCAGTTGATATTGCACTAAGTGGAAGTCGTTTAGGAAAGAAAGTACTTGAGTTAAAAGATGTAACGAAAAAATTTGGCGATAAGACGGTATTACATAATTTTAATCATATTGTGAAACCAGGCGATCGTATCGGAATTATTGGGGCGAATGGAAGCGGGAAATCTTCTCTATTAAATATGCTTGCAGGCAAGTTATCTCCTGATAGTGGTGAAGTTGAAGTAGGACAAACTGTAAAAGTTGCTTATTATACGCAAGAAAATGAAGAGATGAATTTAAATCAGCGTATGATTGAATACATTAAAGAGATTGCAGAAGTTATTCATACAACAGATGGAAAAGTAATTGGTGCATCTCAAATGTTAGAACGTTTCTTATTCCCGACGCATTCACATGGTACACCGCTTGGTAAACTATCTGGTGGTGAAAGAAGACGTTTATATTTATTACGTATTTTAATGGGGGAACCAAACGTACTATTACTTGATGAACCTACGAATGATCTAGATACACAAACATTAACAGTACTAGAAGATTATTTAGAAGATTTCCCAGGTGTCGTTTTAACTGTATCGCATGACCGTTACTTCTTAGATAAAGTAGTAGATGAACTGTTCATCTTTACTGGCGGAGGAGAAGTGCGTGAGTTCCTAGGTAGTTATACAGATTATTTAGAAATGGAAAAAACGAAAGAACTTATTGAGAAAGCGGAAGTTCAAAAAGAGAAAAAAGTAGTAGAAGCAGCTCCAAAACAACAACGTAAACGTAAACTTTCATACAATGAGCAGCGTGAATGGGAAACAATTGAAGATACAATTGCCGAACTAGAAGAGAAAATTGAGTCAATTGGAGAAGAACTTGCGAAAGTTGGATCTGACTTCACAAAGGCACAAGAATTATCTGAAGCACAGCAGAAAACAGAAGAAGAGCTAGAAAAAACGATGGAAAGATGGAGTGAACTATCAGATATCGTTGAAGGATTAAAATAAAAACAAGCTGCATATATTGAAAAGTAAAGAGAAAAACTTTACACTATTGGTAGAACCTATTTTAGGAGGGAAAAAATGAGAACATCTAATCCAATGTTGAAAAAAGAGGCATTTCGTAAAGAGGGAGCAAGCGCTTCTGCGATGACTATTGGCGGAACAGTAGGCAAAACGTTTATCATGCTTATCTTGCTACTTGCAACGTCTGTCTATTCATACATACAGATGATGCAGGGTACGATGAAAATGCCAGTGTTAATTGGTGCATTAGTAATTGCGGCAATCATCGCATTTGCATCTATCTTCTTCCCGCGAATGGCACCAATTGGGGCGCCAATTTATGCGGCGGTAGAAGGAGTTGTATTAGGAAGTATTTCAGCAGTTTATACAATGAAATTTGGCGATTCTATCGTTTTAAACGCTGTATTACTTACAATTTCAATTCTATTTGCAATGTTAGTTTTATATGCAACACGTGTTGTAAAGGTAACTGATAAATTCCGTACGGGTGTAATTGCAGCGACAATGGGAATTATGGTTATGTATTTAATCGTATTCTTATTAAATATGTTCGGTGTAACTGTTCCATATATTCACCAGGGCGGTACAATCGGTATTATCATTAGTGCGGTTGTTATTGTAGTTGCTGCATTAAATTTATTACTAGATTTCGATTTAATCGAAAGCGGTGCACGTAGCCAAGCTCCAAAATATATGGAATGGTACAGTGCAATGGGTCTAATGATGACTCTAGTATGGTTATACTTAGAAATTCTTCGTTTCGTTTCTTACTTTACGAAAAATGACTAATGAAAAAATCCTGCATGAAATGTGCAGGATTTTTTTATTTTCAAAGATAAATTGAATGAATGGTATAATGTGGATGTTAGAAGTTTGAATGGAAGGGGATGGAATATGATGAAAGAGAAGAAAGGGATTATGAAAAAACTATTTTCTAAAAGTTTTTTCATAGAACTAGATGATGCTTTAACATATCCGTCAGCAGAATGCATTATTTCAGCCATTGAAGGGTATGCAACTGAATGTAATGAACTACTAAAATTTGAGAGTAAAGTTAAACCGATTACATTCTACTTAGACGATGCATTGTTTAGCGCTGAAATAAAGATGGCTCGCGGAGGGTATTACATCTCTTGCAGTGAAATATAATATATCTTGAAACCTTACATGTTCAAAATATGTAGGGTTTCTTTTTTGCTTTTTTATATGTAAAGTAATACTTTTTACTTTAGAAATATATAATTTTATCCTTTTTACCCTTCACACATTTTTCTTTACAATAAAGAAAAACATGCGAGGTGGTATAACTTATGATGAATCGAGTTGTATTAATCGGTAGATTGACAAAGAATCCAGAATTATACTACACAAAACAAGGCGTCGCTTATGCACGAATATGTGTTGCAGTGAATAGAGGATTTCGAAATAGTTTAGGTGAACAACAAGCAGATTTTATAAATTGTGTCGTTTGGCGAAGAGCAGCTGAAAATGTAACAAAATACTGTACGAAGGGATCACTTGTTGGAATTACAGGGCGTATTCATACGAATAATTACGATGATGAGAAAGGAAAGAAAATATATAGAACTGAAGTTGTGATTGAGAGTATTACCTTTTTGGAGAGAAGGAGGGAGGGGGCATCGTAATAAAAGGGGATTTTAAGTAATAGCTTCGGAAAAATTTTGTGGAAAGTATTTTAATAAAGTTAAAGAAGGGGTACCGTCACATGCCCATCAAGCTAAGGGTGGGTCTTTCATGAACTTCCGTTCTTGTTGCCTACATGCTTGATAATTTGTTTATTTGTTCTTAAAAATACGCATACCAAATAAACCTTGATAAGGTGTATTTTTAAATATTATGCAGTTTTCTGCTTTAGATTGGATACAGTACACTGATAAACGACACCTAAAATATCAAAGACTGTCTTTTTCTCATATCGATGCGATTTCCGTCCGTTTTTCTGTAAGAGGTCAAACAGACGAAGGAAAATTTTTGA
>NZ_JAEHCH010000039.1:0-29258 GCF_016483245.1 Bacillus cereus group sp. N31
TCTACTACGTTAACGGTTACTGTTGTACTTGAGCTATTTCCTGATGCATCTGTTGCCGTTACTGTTACTTGAATTTCTCCCGCCTTACTTGTATCGTAATCTCCCACTGTTACAACTGGATTTGGATCTTTATTATCACTTACTTCTACTAAATCTCCTGCATTTAAGCTATCTCCTACATGCACTGTCACACCTTGCTTCGCTGTGATTATTGGTGCTTCTGCATCTTTTTCCTCTTCTTTTTCTACTACGTTAACGGTTACTGTTGTACTTGAGCTATTTCCTGATGCATCTGTTGCCGTTACTGTTACTTGAATTTCCTCTGCATTACTTGTATCATACGCACCTACTGTCACTACTGGATTTGGATTTTTATTATCTTTTACTTCTACTAAATCGTCTGCACTTAGACCATCACCGACATATACTTTCACACCTTGTTTTGCTGTAATTACTGGTGCCACTGTATCTTTTTCAGGTTTCTCTGGTTTTGTTGTACCACCATCGTTACCATCGCCGCCTGTTGGTGGTTTTGTATCTCCTCCGCCATTATTACCATCGCCGCTTGTTGGCTGTTTTGTATCTCCTCCGCCACTAGAGTCTCCAGAAGCTGGTGGCTTTTTATCATTATTAATTGGGGGTATTGAATTATTTGCACTAGCAACTCCATCATTGATATTTAGATCGCCACCAAATACAAAGTTCTTACTGTCCTTATTATCCGAGACAGAAGGATTGTTTGTTGCTGATGCTATTGAAGTATTTAAATCTGAAAAACGATTATTTGATTTATCACTGTCAATAACTGATGCTAGATTTCTATCTGAATTTATAGCCGCGGTCGCAATTGAATCCGTTAAATCATCAAATTTCTTTTTGTTTTTGTTATTTTCAATGATTCCAGATAAATTTTGATCTGAGCTACGTTTTGCATTATCAATGATTTCATCGAAATCATTAGCATTTAAATTCTCAGTTGTTTCATCCTTACTTTCATCTTTCTTCTTTTCTTTTTCAGTATCCTTTTTCTTTTTAGATACTGATGCTGTTTTGGTGCTCTTTTTTTCCGAAGAAAACAGCGAGCAGCCTGAAACTACCCCAACACTTAGGGTAGTAGCAGTAGTAGCAAATAAAACTTTCTTAAAAATTTCCGAATAATCTAATGGCACAATCTATTCCTCCCCATTACTTAACCTGCACTAATAGTTGCTACAGAGGTAGCAGAACTATTGGGTGCAGAATTATTAATTTTTTCAAGTAAATCTTTATTTCCAACTTTCTGAGCAAACTTTTTAGCTTCCTCAGATTTATTTAATTTTAAATAACTATTAACAATAATTCCTTCTCTTCTGCCATCTAGTGGCACTTGATCTCTTAATTTGATAACTTCTTCATGTTTGTTATCTAACGCGGCAATTTCAAAATTAATTAGTAGATTTTTAGTTTTAAGTTCTTTTACCTTTTTCAAGTTATCTACAGCTATATAATATGAAACTACTGATTCTGCAAAATCTTGCTCTAAGTCAATAGCCTTTTGTGCTTTACCGCTTAAAAGATAAGTAAATAAAACTGCCTTTTTATCATCTTTTCCTAACTTTTTATAATCCACTTTATCAAATTCCAAGGCAGCATCTTGATATTTTTGAATTGCAGATAATCTTAATCCATTTATTAAATTCACATTAACTTCTAACCTATTTACATTATTTACAGATGCAGCCTGTGAATTCTTCAAATTGCTAAAGGCAAAACCTGCTAATATTAATAAAACAATCGATGCGATTCCTATAATAGCGTACTTATATTTTTTCATATTATTTAAGATTCCTTTTTTATCGAATACTACTTTCTCTTCTTGTTTAAATCTAGTTTCATTTGACGGATTTGTTTCTTTATTTAAATTGACTTCCTCACTTTCTGGTTCTCTTTTGGCTATTACTATTTTTTGTCTCTTTTGTGCTTCTTCTATTTTCTTCTCTTCCTCTAATCTACGTTTTCTTACTTCTTCAAGTTTTTTCTCCTCTGTCTTACGACATGCTTCCAATTCTGCCTGTTTTCTTGCTTCTTCCTCTACTTTTCTACGTGCTTCCGTTTCTGCCTGTTTTCTTGCTTCTTTCTCTGCTTTCCGTCGTGCTTCTACTTCTGCCGGTTTCTTTGCTTCTTCCTCTGCTTTCCGTCGCGCTTCCACTTCTGCTTGTTTCCTTGCTTCTTCCTCTACTTTCCGTCGTGCTTCCACTTCTGCCTGTTTCCTTGCTTCTTCCTCTGCTTTCCGTCGTGCTTCCACTTCTGCCTGTTTCCTTGCTTCTTCCTCTGCTTTTCTACGTGCTTCTGCTTCTGCCTGTTTCCTTGCTTCTTCTTTCGCTTTCCTACGTGTTTCTTCTATTTTAAATTCACTTTCAGAAGTGCCTGACTGTTTTTGAATTGTTGTAATCCAATCAAGAGCCGGATTATTATTTGAAACCTCATTTTTAGGTGTACATAAATTTACACTTTCTTCGCTTTGTTTCAGTGGTTGTTCTAAATGCTCTTGCTGAAATTGCTCACTTACTTGATCCTTATGGAAATCCCCATATTGTTCTTCTTCCTCTGCTAGTAATCGTTCCCGTCGTTCTTTTTCTTGTCTAATCCTTTCTTTAATTACGTTTCTTTTTCTATTATTTTGCATATAACAACAATGGCCTCCTTTCTATTGGTACCTCATAAATGAGAGTAATTAAATTATTTATCCTTCATAATTAATCATGAGATATTTCTTTAGAAAAACTAAGGGAAAAAAGATAATATTATTTTTTTAAGCATGATATATAAAAAGAAGGATAAACAGGTAGCACCCATTTATCCTTCTTTTTTATTTTGCATCTATTAAGGTTATAATATATGTTATACCCTTAATACATCACTTTGTGTCCACCTTTTAGATACAAAAAAACCTCATAGTCTCGTATTATTACAAAATTAAATAACAATTTTGTAATTCACGTTACTCGAGGGGCAAAATTTTGTGAAATAGTTATTAAAAAATACAATACGCTCGTTACACTGTATATTCTAATAAATACGAATATATAATTTCACGCCATATTAAGTTCATCCATTACTTTCAACTTTGCATGTAATAGATTAAAAATTTCATCTTTATAGTCGCATTTCTTCAATCTATTAATCGCTTCATCTTTTAATTGTGATACCCTTTCAGTTGTAATCATAAGTGCTTTTGCAATTTCTTTATGCAAATGAATTTCACCATCTAGTAGACCAAAACATAGATTTAGTACCATCTTTTGCTTCGGATTTAATACTTCATCAAATATTATCCATATCTCGTAATTCAAGTCCTCCATTATCATCTCATTTGTGGAGGGAATTGCTGAATTATCATTACAGAATGAGTTCAATATACCTATATCTTCATTTATTGTATCTATATCTAAAGTCATAGTAGTAACCCGATTATAATATACGTTGTGTCGAACTACCTTTTCTCTAGTTACATCTAACTCTTTTACTACTTCTTCAACTGTAGGGATTCTGTTGTGCATTTGTAAATATTTATCTTCGATTTCAACATATTTCACATTAAATTGATTCACATAGTTAGGGATTTTAAAAGGCCCAGATTTTTTTTTACATATAAATCCTAACATACTCTTTTTTATCCAACAGTAAGCGTATGTAGAAAAACAATAACCTAAATCAGGATCAAAATCCTCAATTGCTCGCAACATTCCCTCATTACCTTCTTGAACCAAATCATCAAATTCTATTTCTGGGTGCTTCTTTTTATATTTTCTTGCAATAGATAGTACTAGGCCTATATTTACATGGAACAAATATTCACGTAGATCCTTTTCACCATGTTTGTACCTTCGAAATAAATTTAAACTCTCTTGCTTTGACAGTACTTTATAATTCCAAATCTCCTTGACTTCAAAATTTTCATCCTCAGGTTTAACCAGCGGCCCAATACTTCTTGCAGTAGTACCTAAATTTATAGTTCTTGTTAGTGATTCGTCTCGATTTAAACTGCTATATGATTGATTCATACATATTCCTCCTTTCTGTTTTTTAGCGAAGTGTTTCTAAAAATATTTTTGTCTCTTCTTGTAAACTGTTTATTAAATTGCAATCCTTTGCACATGTATTAGCAACTTCTTTACGTGATTTCGTCTTTTTTAACTCATTATATATATCGCATCCTTTACAGATGCTGCTGATGCTTTCCATTATTTCTAACTGTTTTTTTCTTTCATATAAAAACTGTTCTTTTGATTTCTTCCTATCAACTTTTCTCCCCATTTGATTCACCTCGTATAAATGAATAGAATTTAGCAATTAAAGACTACTATTGATACTACATAGATACGAAACTTCCCCATTAGATTTATTCCAAAATTCCCCTATATATAATATATATACGATTACAAAAAATGTAAAATTAATTATTAGAAAAATCTTAAAACTTAAAGGTATCTATTTCGTCATTATCTTCTTATAGTGGTGTTACATATTTTTATATAAATCTACTTTAATACTTTACTTAAATATCAAAAAGAATTTCTATTTTTTAATATTCATTCAAAACTTAATAATGCTATCCTTTCATTGACAAGTTAGTTTCCTCTTTGAACAATAGCGTTTATCTCACTTTCTCTATTGCTGGAATATAATCGTTTAACAGTAAATCATCTAGCCCCTTTCCAAGATTAATATCCCAACTTGCATAATTAATACTTATTCCTTCTTGATAAAGCGTTTGCGCACATTCTAATAACGACCGCTGAACATCTGAATTTGTAATCATATCCATATCTAAAGCGAACGTTGCCTGTTTAACTCTCATTTTTTTTAATGGTTCAATTAATATTTTCCATACTTTAACCCCAGGTATTGATACGACTGTGGTACCATACATCAATTTTTCTTCATTTGTTAGTAGCTCGTCTAAGTTTTCTGCAGCAATATCAGACTTTAGACCCCCTTCTGAAATCCATACATTATCCTTTTTTATTAATTCTCCACGTTCCCAATTTTTCAGCTCTCGATTAGGTACTGCTACATGTATTGGCAATGGGTTCCCAACTCCTGTTCCATGAAATCTCCCACCTGAGCTGATCCAAATATATTTACTTTCTAACTTTAATTGTACTTCACCTAATTTTTCACCCTCATAATTAATTTCATACCATTCTTTAACATCGACTTTATCTTTAAATATAGACTCTATCTTCCCATTGATTTTATAGGTCACCTCTATAGTATTGGGTTGCTCTATAACTTCTGCCTTAAAGCTTGGTTTATGATTTTTTACAACTGTCATATACTCAGGATCATCAATTCTACATTGAAAACCGCATATCTGATTATATATATTTCTCTGCGGTATTAATAAAGAATCTCTCCTACCTGCAAACGTGAAATATCTTCCATCCTTCGTTTCTTTTGCATAAAATCCTGGAATTCCAACAATATAGCTTGTTTTCCCTCCTACTTTTTTTATTAACTCTTTCGTAGTATCCCAAGGTTTAATAGGAAAACTTTTGTAATTTCTAACATTTATTACTTCCCTTGTAATCCTACGTTTTGATCCCCTTAACATTTTAATATGTTCATCTCGCATGTCTAAAGATTCTAAGAATAAAGTGTAAATAATATCAAGGGTGTAATCATTTTTCTTCCTATGTTCTTTAATCATCTGATCTTGAGAAAAGTCATATCCCCTTTTTTGATCTTCAGCTACTATATGCAAATAGCCTGCTTCCCCGAATACTGTTTCTGATGAAATTCGTCCACATATTATTTTGGTTTCAGAATCATTAACCATGCACCATCCTTGCTTACCACATATAGGGCATGTTGTTCTATAATATTCAAACCATCTCTCATTACTCCCCTTATTCATGCTTCTCACTGGTCTTAATATTCTACTTGCTGCTAACTTTTCAATTGACATAACATCTCTCCTTTTCCCTTAATCAAATAAAAAAGCCCTTTGGAATACGGAGGTTAAATACCACACAAACGTGTAATTTAATCCGTAACCCGAAGGGCTTCATGTAATCACTAGAAAATAAAAAAATTTACGTTTTATAATAAGAATATACTAAAAATTATAAATTTAATCTAGAGGTTAATTATAATATTCTTCACTTAATCAATAATCTTCTAAATATTATTAAACCCCACAGTATAATTATACATGGGCCTCTCACTATTTAACTCCTTTTGGACCTTTTGAAGCGAGAACTTCTTCAGAATCAGATACTATTTTAGCAATCTATATTTACCAAGCTATAAGGATACCCGTTATTTACGGTTCACTAATGTTTCTCTGCTGAATTTTTTTGATACAGTATATATAACCTACTAATCAATTAATTGCACTATTAAGCGCATTCTTGTTAACCATAATCAATCCCTTGTAAACAATTATCATAACTTTATATTTTGTCCAAAATTAATTATTCCTACTTTTTAAAAATTTAGACCAAGGACTATAAAACAATCATATAATTATCAACCTCATGTTGATATCAACAGAAAATCAATATATCTTACCCATGTTTGACATTGACATATCAAACGAGATTAACATGTCAACTGAATCGCACCAACTTAAATGCTAGTATCTATCAATTAACATTAACATAACATTAACAAGCAGACGCTTATCAAAAATGTTTGTGCCTATCAAAACTTCAAGATCTATATTAGTTGAACATTAGCCTATTGCAACGGATTGTATAGAAGTATGTTAATTAATAAACTAGCATTGAAAATGTTTCAATGCTAGTAATATATACAAAAGAAACAACACGAAACTATCAATCTCATGTTGATACCAATGGGAAGATAACTGATTTTTAATCTCTCATTTGTTATTAACATGTTAACTGAGATTAACATGTTAAGTGATTGTTTTCTCTTGTTATCAATATCATTCTGATTAATATTGACATAACATTAACAAATCAGTGTCAAAAAGAAGGAATGTTTATAACTTTCGAGATTTCAAAATCTATATTGGCTGAAATTTTTCTTCTGTGGTAGTTTTCTTGAAGCGAATCTAGTAACGATCTGTCCTAAAAAATGTTTCGACACTATCAAAACATAGTTAAAGATTTAATCGAGTAATAAATGCTGACAGCAATTCAATGATTTTTACCCATTATTTATCATTTACATATAGTTAAAAAACAGCACATATAAAGGAATACAGTTTGTATTGTTGATTTCATATCAACAATTCGGATTAAACATTGATATAACATTGACAATTAAGTAGTTGAAATACGCATAAATACAGGTCTCGAGTCTTCGAGATCTATATTTATTATAAATTTACCTACCACCACAGTTTTCCCTTCATTTATCATTGATATATAATCTGAGATTGACATGTTGAGTGCTTGTTTTCTTTTGTTATCAATATCATTCTGATTAATATTGACATAACATTAACAAATCAGTGTCAAAAAGAAGGAATGTTTATAACTTTCGAGATTTCAAAATCTATATTGATGAAAATTTTCTGCTGTGGCGGTTTGCTCGAAGCGAATCTAGTAATGATATATCCAAGAAGATGTTTTCACACTATCAAAAAATAGTTGAAATTTAATCGCAATAATAAATGACGACAGCAATTCAATGGGTTTCACACCTTGTTTATCATTGATATATAATCTAAAATTCAAACATAGAGAGAAATGCTCTTTTATTGTTAATGTCATATTAACAATTTGTATTTAACATCGATATGACATTAACAATTAGATAGTTGAAATGGTCATAGAAGCGACTTTCGTTTTTTTCAAGATCCGCATTAGTTAAAAATTTATCTACCACCACAGATTTCTATTAAAAAAAGAAAACACCCTAAAAGAACTCTAATTGTAGCTAGAAACCAACAAGAACTCCATACAATTGATAGTTTCTTATTAGTAACACACAAAAATTAATAGTTTTCTCTTCATTTATCATTGATATATAACCTGAGATTAACATGTTGATAGGGCTAGTTATCAATTAATGATAGCATCATATCAACTATCCCCAATACGTATTAACATGACATTAACAATTATTAATTCTAAAGTTGAGAATATACATACAAATAGAGTTTTAAGTTCTACATTTATTAAAAGGCTTTTTTCTATAGCGAAATCCACTGGATAAACCGGGGAAGATATCCTTCTTGAAAGCATTTTGATAGTGGCTAAAAACAATAAATTGCTTTTTATTACTTCCGATTTAAAAGTAACAATTGTATGAATCAATTTTGATTATATAGAGATCACTTGTAAAGGGCGGTGCCCTCTAGAAAAAGCGAGTTTATATTAAACCGTATTAACACTAATTCAATAACCTATAATAACCTTCATGTGCATTCTAAAGACCTGCTGAAACTAATTAACTATACAGTTCTTAGCTTTATACTACCAAGTATCTTAAATAATAATAAATATAGGCCTTTATTTATTATTAGTATTGGCTTTTCGCTTTACATTTATACATACTTTTTAGCTTTTAAGTCTTTAAGTTTAATACTATATCCTCATAATTTATTTACAAATCACTAATATTTTCTTATCATTAATATATTGTAGACTAATTTGTTAATTTCATAGCAACAATAATCATTAACAACTAACGAATTATTAACAAGATATTAACAATAGTTAATTCCAAACCCTTTATTTATCAACTTTATGTTAACAAGTGGCACTTTACATATTAATGATACATTTCATGTGAATGTTAATTAATAAAGGGATTCGGGTTTATATTATCGAAAAACACTTAACATGTTAATCTCACTTTATATGTTAATTCCATTTTATTGTGGCCATTATATTTCAAGGAGGTATAACGATGATTGAACAAGATAACAAAAATACAAATGAACATATGGAGTCAAATAATACAAACTCTAGTCATGAAGATGCTTTTGAAAAAGCTTGGCGAATAACAGAGTTTTCAAAACTAGTAGGCCGACATCATAACACTGTGTACAATTGGTTCAATACCCTAGAGGAAAAGGGGTTACACGGAACATTAAGAACCAATAATACAAATGAAAAGCTATATAACACACTGGATTTAGACATAGCTTTATTTATTAAGCTAAAGAGGGATGAAAAGTGGTCGCTAGATGCAATTATTGAGCTTTTACCACATCAATTCGAACTAAGACCAGTTTCTCCAGAAAATCAAACTAGTGAAGTCTCAACCCCATTAAACATGCAGGAAGCTGCAGCGACTATTGAGAAAATAGTAGAGCAAAAGATTCAAATGCATTTACAAAACATTGAATTAGAGTATCAAGGAAAGTTTGAAGATGCTATACGTGCGGTGCTACCTGAACCAGAAGACCCTGAAATGTTAAAAGAGCGCCAAAGACAAGAAAGACTAGATAATATGATAATTCAACATAGAGCACGTACAGAGTTAAGAAAACAAGCTGAAAGAGAGTGGAGTGCACAACCAGAAGAAACTCGTATTAAAAAAGTTGGCTGGTTTAAAAAAGAGGAAGATCTTGCAAGAAAACAACTTTTTATAGAAAACTATATTGATGAGAACATGATTGAATATATGAAAAGTGTAATGAAAACAGAAAAATAAGCCTGGAAAATCCCAGGCTTATTTTTTATTTTGATCCAAACATCTTATCTGGATCCATAAATGCTGCTAATTCTTCATCATTTTGCGCTTGTGGCTCTTCATTTTTAACTGGTTCTAATTCAAAGTAATCACCAAAGTTAATATTGAAATCATCATCAAAGTCTTGCGCTTCAATTGTATTAATTTGAGACTTTGTATATTGGATTTGGCTTTGTTTTTCTTTAAATTCATTATATTCTTCAACTAATCCTTTAGATAATCGTGATGGTAGTGCATCTGTCTTATAGAAAGTATACACGCTGCCCATAAAGTCATTTTTACTGACTAAATAACCATTAAAAACAGTTCCATTGATTGGTAGTTTATTTGTCACTTCTACTTTTGCATCATCCATAAATGAATCATCAATGTTCTTCTGTTCATCTAAAATTGCTAACATCCCAAAATGATGTACCTTTGATGCCTCTAAATCTCCATTTTCATTTGTCTTCATCAGGTCAATAGGGTGATGGAATGAACTTCCTTTCAATGATTCTGAGAACATATCTACAATTTCTTTACTGTTTTCAATTTGATTCATATTACGTGAAACCTTATTAATTACTAAACAGCCTGTTCTTTCTAGTAAAATTCGTTTAAAGTCCTGAGAATCTAGAATTACTGATGTTCCTGAACCATTTGCAGCTGTATTTAACTCATGAATAATATCTCCAATGCGTTGGTTTGCATAGTCTCGTGAGTTTCCAATGCCTTTTTTCTCATTTTCGTTTAATCCCTTAAACTCATCATAGAAGTGTTGGTTATCTGCAAATACAACAAATGCAACGCCTTTCGCTGGATCATTAGCTAACTTCCAAATTTCTTGTGAAAATTTATTCACCTGTCTTAGTACATCAGGCCCATCCGCTCTAACTGGAAGTGTAACTACAATACCCATTTTAATGAAATCTTTACGCTCAATAGCATTATTGAAAGCAATTCTTGCATACTTTTGTTGATTTTTTATTAATTCTTCTCTAGGAATTTTCATTGCCATACTTTTAAGTTCTTCAGCAATTACAGGTTTATTATGAAAAGCGGAGAATTCTTCAATTGCTTGAATAATTGTAGATGTACCTGTACCACCGCCTAAACCTGCAAAAAATAGTACTAATTCATCAGTTGGTCTAACACGTTCCGTTATAAATTCTTTTAGCTTATCTTTAGCTTCTTCATTAGATTCTAAAACCTTTACAGCACGCTCAGGATTCTTACCTAAACCACCTAATTTTAGTGAAACTTGGTTACTTTTCGGTACATTTTTCAGTTCAGCTAAATCCCCATCATTACTATTCAATGCTAGGCAATTATAAACTGCTGTACCGTCTGTATGCTTATACTCAGCAAACTTATCTACCATTCTAGTTCCAGCTTGACCAAAACCAACCATAGTCATTTTCACTGCTACTTCGTTTTTTAGAAAGTTTTTTGCCATTATTTTATCTCTCCCTTATTCTCATTACTTTTTTTACGTTTCCCTAATTCAACTAATACTTGTTGTCCCCTAATAGTTGAAATTAAAAACTTATACGGATGCATAATTTTTTCTGTTATTAATGACATTGAAGCTAAAGTAGCAACACTACCTTCTGCCGATCTTCTTGAAATGTTAGTTCTTTCAAGTTCTAACGAATAGGATTTACCTTTAGGTTTCTTTACTCTCCTATCAATAACAACACTTTCTACTATTTCATTTATTGAGATTCCTCTCATATACTTTGTCTCTTGGTATTGTTTGTTTACTTGAGATCCTATGTAATGAAATACATTGTAGAGTATTTCGTCTCCTTCAATAATGTCTGCAAACATTTCCACAACTTCTTCAGTGAATTTGTTTTGTTTATATTTTTCACTTAATACCTCGTTCAAGTTGTCCCCCCCTTAAAACGTTGGTTAATTATTCCTAAAAATATATTACATCATTGTAAGACGTATATCAAGTCATTATATATAAGCCTTATATTAAGTTGTTATATACAAGACTTATATAACATTTACAAAATGTAAAATCGAAACAATGTCCTATATATCAACGTCAAATATATAAGACGTACATGAAAGTCGTTCATATAAGCAGTAAATAAAACATGTTAATATCAGGTTTCATATAACTAACAATAACTATTAAACAATAAATATGAGTGCAATATTTATGTATATTTTTTCTGGAATTATAATTCCAATATATAATACTCCTAAAATAACGTACTATTATCAAGGTTATTTTATTTATACGTCTTATATATACAAACTACATATAAGACGTATAAATAAACACTTATTATTAAAGGTTTTATATGATTTTATATTAATTTCATATCAATAGAATATTACCATGAATTATTACACGTCCTATTTAAAGGACTTATATAAAAGACTTATCAATAAAATGTGTATTTAACCCTAAAAAAAAAGAGTAATACTTCTTAAGTATTACTCTTTTAACTATATAGTTTTATATAAAACACTTAGTTTATTAAACAGATTTTTATGATCCTGCTTCTTTTTTAATAACTCATTTTTCTGTTGGTTGTCCACAGAAAGGAAAGGGGATGTTAATGTCATGTTATATTTCGTTATTTCTTTTATTAATTCCGTAGTTATTTCTGAGATTTGCAGAAATAACACATAAAATTGTGATTCATTTTCATTCATTTGTTTTTCTCTGAAATTAAGTTCTACAAACTTGTCAGTATAACTTGTCAATTTCATATCAATATAATCACTATAACTCACATGTAAAGCCATAAAGCGATTAAACTCAGATAAACTAATTAATTTCTTTGTTAAACATAGATGTACTAAATAAATCTTGTATACAGCTTTAAATGAAATAATATATTTAGTTCCTTTTTTTATTAATTGGATGTATTCACCGTATCTGTTAATTAAATACCTTAATTCATTAGGTTTTAGTCTCAATATTCTACTAACTTGTGAAGTATTGTAGATTTTATAAGGATCTAGAGCAGCAAACTGTAATGGAATTATCTCATATTCGTTATTTAATGTGTTAGTTACCTTGTTATAAAAAAAGTCTGTTTCAAATTCACTTTGTATAATCTTTTTTATTAACCCATATTCTGTGTTCCAATTCCGCATTTTTTCACCCCTTAAATCAGATTGTAACATGCAAAATACGAAATATACAAAATTTTCATTTACTTTATTATAATTATTTACTTATTTCTTTTATGATGTGATTTTTCCTCCTAATAAACAGTTACATCCAAAAATTTTTAACATTCATTTCAATATTGAATTTCATCCATTCAAAAATATATTCACTCTGTATTTTATGTATTTTGAGGACTCTACACAGATATGACGTAATACATATGACGGACTCTATTTTTATCTTTTAGCTTCGTCACATGTCTTTTTATTTATGTCGAAGGATATATGACGAACTCTAATAGTAAATAGATCCTTATTACATTTGATTTTAATAACACATACATGAAGATGTATTATGTGTTTTTAAATCCAGAGTCTTGATGGATAACGAGTTGTTTTTTTGTAAATTTCAGTTAAAATATTTTTAAAACATTTTTATGTTCTCAAATGTTTTATTTACCCAATCAGTCTAGGTTGGCTTTTGGATAGTTGCAATCGATTTTATGCAAGTTTCCGTATTTTATTTCCATATCAGGGGAGTGTTTAAAATTGAAAAAATCATTTAATCATGCAGTTAAATATATCGTCGGAGAAAATGATCGTGGAGTTTATTTTAATCGTTCTGATATTTTTACAGTTTTATTTTTATATGAACAGCGAACAGTTTCTCAAATTCAATTACGTAAATTTTATGAATTGATAAGTGGGGGGCCTATAAGTCGCACTACTTTTTCTTCAAAGTTAACTAAATGGGCAAAAATGAAATTACTAAAAAAGGAAAATATAAGCGTGAGAAAAAAGCGAGGCTTTACACTGGATTTCGTTTCTGTCTCTTTAAAAGGAGCTGAAATATTATATAGATTAAAATTGATTTCTGATTGTAGTACTTCATTTGTTACTAAGAGGCAATATGAACACAATATAGCAATTACGCAATTTGTTTTAAATTTACTTAAAGCAGAATCAAACAATGTACATACTGGTGCAATTGTAGGTGGTAATGGAGATTATCTCTTTCCGCTAAGCCAAATCGTAAAGCAAAACTTGCATTTGCCCAACCTAATGTATTCCGATTCAAAAGATGTCTACTATTTATATGAAGATGAAGAATACCGTGAAGTTTTTCAGCCAGAACTTCAACCCGTTTCTTTCCTACCAGATCTGCCTCAACTTGTATATTCATTTCGTCCATCTAAAGAATTTTATCCTGACTCAAAGGGAAACCCATTACTAATTCCTGATTGGGTTATTACTTGTAACAATTCTATTATCAATATCGAAGTTGATACAGGATCGGAAAACATTCCGTTTTTAGAAAATAAATTAAAAAAATATCTCGATATCGCTGCTGCTAACCAATCTAAGCAATATTACGTGTTATTTTCTATTATTGATGACTCCTACCATACCATTTCTACTTACAAAAAACGGACCACACGTGTTACCAATTTAAAAAAAGCTTTTGGTAATATTCCACGTTTAAGTGTGTTAAACAACCTCAATGTTTACGTATGCAATATGGGTAGTTCTGCACTTGTAGTAAATAATATTCTTCAAGAAATTCGCGAAACTAATAGTTTAAGCAAAAGTCACCTAATCAAAAAAATCACTGAACGTTTAAGCATAAATTCTTCTTTCCCTTATTCGGTAGAGTGGATATCTAATAAAAATGAAATGCAAGCGAAAGGGGTTCAGCATTCTAAACTAGTTGAGCTAACAGATGACATTCTGGTATTACGAAAAAAAACATCTGATGAAGAAAAAAAATCTTTAGATTACTTACAAATAGTTTGTATATTAACAATACTTAAGGTAGGGGAGGTTAACACACACTTTAAATTACAACAATTATCAGGATTGTTGGCCATGCAAAATCAACACCGAACACTAAACCCAATTAAAATATTGGGGATATATGAAGCGGACGAATTAGAGCATGGGCAGCAGGCTATTTTTACTGATTTGTATCACAATTCCATAGCACCAGAGAATATATTATTGGCTACTTCTGCTGAATTGCTTAATTTCACCGCTGCTTTTTATTCTTTAAAAGAGAGGGTGAAACAAGAATTTGGAGAACGCAGTTCAAAAGAATGCTGAACTTAATAATACACCAGGTAATGGGGAGGATCCAAAAGCCGGGAGGAGCAAGAAAAATTCCTATACAGTTACAATCGATATTACAAAAAGCTGGAAATATCGTTTAGTAGCTCGCTCATCTTACTATGTTGTGACATTACTACTGCTGCTAGCTTGGTATTTTGCTTTCAGAGGAATATATAAATACGCTTCTTTCTGGTCAATACAAATGGGCGTTCCATTACCTACCTTAAGTATCTTCGGTAATCCGTTCGAAACTAATTATTACATTGAAACCTTTTTTAGCTTTTGGATTTTAATTTATACTTGGCAGCTTTCAACCAAGGTTAAGACTTATCAGGAGATAAAACGTAGATGGTTTATTTTCTCGATGATGTTAATCGGTATAGTTGCCCAGTTTTTATGGGCGTTTAGTGTTCCATTAGCTAAAATATTTATTCCATTCTTAAACTCGAAAGCTGGAGAGGTTTCACTAAATGACAAAGGATTAGAAAATACTATCCTTTCAAATTTCAGTAATATCATGCACCTTGTATTTGCTATACCTGTAATTATTATTATTCTCGTACTCTTATGGCTCTTTAAAATTTTTTATGAACATAAAAAGGAGCTTTTAGATGCATTCGGAAAATGGGAATACGTATTTAAAATACCTGGTTGGATGCTTTCCTTTTTGAATGAAGATCGTCAACGAAAACTTGCTACTTCATTACACAGATTTTTCACTGAAAAAAATCCATCAAAATTGCCAGAACCCGATATCTTTCTCGGTCCTAACAGTGCTACACGGGAAATGGCAGTAATACAGGGCAAGTCTTTAACACTTAATATAATGATTATCGGTAACATTGGTACAGGTAAATCAGCTGCACTAGGTTTACCAATTGCTAATCAAATTCTTGACTATATAGCTTCAATGATTAATAACTTTAAAACCTTATATGCAAGAAAAGATTATCATTCAGAGGATGTAAAAGGAACACAGGTCAATGGTCTTACCGTTATCGAGCCATCTAATGACTTCTGCGAAAAGGTATATAAATTGGTATTGGCACACAAGATTCCCGAAAGTGTTATTTTCTATTTAGATCCGACAAATCCTGATACCCCTTCAATAAATTTCGTACGTGGTCCAGTTGATAAAGTTGCTGAGATGTTATGTTCAGTATTAACGGGGCTCTCTGATAATGGAGCAGGAAATCCTTTCTTCGTTCAATCTGAGCGTTCCCATCTTAAACAACATATTTATTTGTTAAAACTCCATGATTCAAAATTTGAAGCTAGATTTGAACATCTAATTGATATGTACAATGATGCTAATCTCGTTTTTGAGATGCATCTCAAGTTAAAAGAACGACTTCCAAATGATATTGAATCTATACCTGATAGAGATGAGCGAAATCATTGGCGCATAATGAAGCAAGTTGATGAATGGTTTGATTTAAATTATGTACCTGAAATTTCTGGTGGTCGTGGGGGAGGGGAAGTTGTTTATCATACTGAAGGGAAATACTATGGGCAGCCAAAGATTATTGATAAACAAGAAACCTTTGTTCGCGGTTTACGAAATACATTAAATGATATTTCTGCTCAACCTCTGCTCCGACGTGTTTTATGTGGTCCATCGGATTTTGATTTTGAGAAGCACCTGGAATTTGGAGGTATCCTTTTAATCAATACAGCAAAAGGGGAACTTTCTGATCTATCTGATGTATTCGGTAAATTATGTTTATATGCCGTGCAGAATGCTGTTTTCCGTCGTAAGCCTAACGTATCTCCTTACCATCCTGTTTTAGTGGATGAGTTTGCGGATTACATTTATAAAGCCTTTAAAAGTTTTCCTGCACAATCACGTAAATATAAAGCACCTTTAATTGTTATTGCGCAAACAATTAGCCAATTAGCAATTGAACATGGCCCAAGATTCATGGATATCCTATTAGGTACATTTCGTAATAAACTTGTTTATGGTGATGTCACTAATGAAGATGCTAAATTGTTTAGTAAGCTTATGGGTACGAAAACAATTTATGAAGCACGTGAAGGTGATCAAGAAATTGATATGGTAACAGCTGAAACGAAAACTCAAAGTACACGTAGAACATCCTACTCTTATTCGAAAACAGAGGTACCCATTCTTTCTGAAAATGATATATTGATTCAAAAAGCATTCCAGTGTGCTGCTAAAATTGTAAAAGATAATGCTCCTCAAGGAGGAATACAAGTAAATGCAAACTTTGTTCCTGCCACTGAGTTTAAAACAGCTAAGATTCAAGTTGATGCAGAAGCAGCTGCTTATTGGCTAAAAGTACGTGAAGAGTCATTGAATACGGAAATTAAATATGATGATTATGTTACAGATACAGATGTTGATAGTGAAGAAACTGTAATTGAGGAATTGAGTACACCTAAAACAGTGCCTACTGCAATAGAAGGTTGGTTACAAACGTTAAATCCTGATACTTACGATTTTTATAATAATGAAGATAATACTGACAATGAAGGTGAGTTAACAAATAATAAGTCTGTGCAAGATTACTCAAGAAATTCTGCTCCTAAGCTAGAAAAGGTGGACACTACAACATCAATTGCTACTTCTAATACAACAGAACCCGCAAAAATTAATGAAGTAATCAATGTTCAAAAAGAAAATGTACCAGATACAAGTAAACATAGAGAACCTATTGAACTTAACAACAAAGCACCCGTTATTACTGAAACGCCAATAGAAGTTCCAAGGACGAAGCATACACCACAATATAGAGAGCCTGCTTACACATCGACTGTAACTCATAATCAGCAGGAGCAGGAAATTCAACGAACTGCAGAAATCAATGGTAAAAATACAACCTCTAACTTAACAATGCAATGGTTACAACAACAAATGGCTGCAACTGTATCTCAAGATGATGAAAACACCTTATCTTCTGATACAACAGAAGAAGGTTCTCGACTTAAAAATCGAAAAGTGGCAGAAGTAACTCCAGAAAGTGCAGCAATTAAGGATAAACTCAGTCAATATATCGAAGGTGACATTGATCATGAGTGATACACTAAGCATATAACGAATATTTCTACTGGTAAAAAGGTGTGGGTCGTAAACTCATACCTTTTTATCATGTCATATGTAACTTTCCCCAAGGAGGCCATTTCTTTATGCTAAAATTTAATTGAGTTTGTGAAGAAACAGAAAATGGATTAAATAATCAGGGGGAGGAAGGACATTGGAAATAGCCAAATTAAATTTGCCCATTGATAGTAAGCATTTTTTACTTAATCATCAAATTAAAGAAACTGAATTCGAATGTCTCAATGTTGATTTTTACACCTATTCTAATGGTTTTCTTTTAGATGTAGTAGAATGGACAAAACAAAATGATTTTTCTTTATCAATATTGGATAAAGAATTTACAGAAGCGTTTTTAGCGAGTTTAGAGAAGTTTAAACCATACCTTGTTATTGGGAGTAATATGGATTCAGGTAATCTAATTACTATCTACCAGCCCACAGGAGAAATATATGAGCTAGAACATGAAATTACGGAAAGAGTAGAAAGATATTTTGTCAATTCTTCTATAGAGAAAATGTACTGCTGCTTCAATTATTTTAAAAAGTGTTGGATTCAACTATTAGGGAAAGAACACTACAAAAGTCATAATCTAATAAACACTTTTTATGAATTAAAGAAAAAATTAGTGGAGTTTGATACTAACATATTAATAAATGATGATGACTACAATAGACAATTTTGGAATTGTTTATATCACGGCAATCTAAACTTTCTTTTGGAAAAATCAGACGAACACATAGAATAGCAAATATTAAGGCAAGATTACTTCTGTCTTTTTTATCTTCCTTTGAGTTTCAGTGTGTGTGATAATTAAATCGAAAGGTCGTGGAAGAATGAAGATAGCGGTGATACAAGCAAGTACACAAACTAGCAAAAATAAATTAATTTTTGAAGAGACAAAAAGGGCTGTGGCAAAGCATGGATATGAAGTGTTCAATTTCGGTGTTACAGCTGAAGAGTCCGAGTTAAGCTATATCCAAGTGTCATTAGCTGTTGGTCTACTTCTAAATTCAGGAGCAGTTGATTTTGTCGTCACTGGATGTAGTAGTGGTGCTGGTATGTCGATTGCCTGTAATGCACTTCCAAATGTCATTAGCGGTTATCTGCCAACTCCAACAGATGCGTTTCTATTCGGTAGGATAAATAACGGAAACTGTGCATCACTGCCACTTGGATTGAACTTCGGTTGGGCGGGTGAATTAAATCTTCGATTCACGCTTGAGAAACTATTTGAAGAACCGTTCAATACTGGGTATCCTACAGAATCCGCCGAACGAAAGAAACGTGATTCAGAACTTTTTAAAGCAATCAAAAGTTTTTCACATCATGACATTGTTCAGATTCTAAATCATCTAGATGTATCCGTTATTAATCCTGTTCTTCAAAAACAAGATTTAGTGGAATTCCTCTTACGAGATGGTACTAACACAGACATATCAAATTACCTTATCGAACAAATGAAGTATTAACACCATTGACCACTTGCGGATATGACCGCCATTCCATTTGTTTTGGAGTTCTTTTACACGTAAATACATAACCTTTAGTAAAGCGTTTTCTATCAGGAAAGCGCCTTTTTTCGTTATCTTACGGAAACTTGAATTGACACTTTAGTCAGCATTACACTCTTGTGAATGACAATAAAGTTGTTTAATTCACAACATAGTCATTTAAAAAATAATAAAGTTATTTAAAAACCTTTCTATCAAGCGGTCAAAAGGTATTTTCAACTTAGTACAGAACTATATCATAGTAGGTTGACATAAAATAGGTTGGATAAAATTGATATGAATAGGGAGAAAAATTCTAATGAATTGCTTAGTTGCAAAAGGTAGTATTTATTATGAAATCGTAGGGAATGGCTTTCCAATATTAATAATGCATTCAATGGGTACAGACCATAAATCTATGAAAGCCTGGATAGAGCCAATTTTTGATAAGATTCAGGGTTTTCAGAGGATATATATAGATTTACCCGCTCACGGTCGAAGTTTAATTGATGAAAATTTCAACTCTTCAGATGATATGCTTTTAAATATTTTGAACTTTATTGATATGACAATTCCTAACCAAGCATTTTCTCTTATTGGTTTTTCATTTGGAGGATATTTGGCACAAGGTGTTTTACACCATAGACATAAAAATGTAAAGAGTATTTGTTTTCTGGCTACTTCACTTCATTTGAAAAATAGGGATCTTCCTAAAAAAATAGTTATTACAAAAGATGAAGATTTATTAACAGAATTGGATTCTGATATAATAATGGCTTTTGAGACATTGATGAATTATCAAAATAAAGAGAACCTTAATTACTTTTTAAACGAAATCCAACCTGGACGATTATTAGCTAATAAAAAATTTTTAATGTCCAATTGGAGAGAGAAAGGGTATTTTCTTTCTGAAGAACCGCTTAATGATGTAAGTACACTTACACAACCTGTACTCATCATTCTAGGGAAACAAGATTCAATCTGTGGCTATAAAGATCACTTTTTTCTTCTAGAAAAATTTCCGAATGCTACGTTTTCCATTTTAGATGGTGCTGGTCATATGCTTCAAATAGAAAAACGTAAAATAGTACAAGAACTAATCAAAGACTGGCTAATTAGGAGCAATTCAGTTTGCGAATCAAGCGAGTAAATACAATCGATAACTTTTTCAACCAAATTTCTATATCTGTTGCTTGTCAGTGCATTTTGTTGTTCTTCAACTAACAGGTGCTCTAGTTCAATAAGGATTAAATGGATAGAAATTAAACAACTTTAAAGAGCCTTAGCACAATAAAAAAAGCAGGTACCTCTTCATTCAAAGGCATCTGCTTCTTTTTACATTGACTCTATAATCATTTGTCTTTCATACCACTTGTTTAGTTTTTCATTAACACTTTTTGAAATACGCTTCATTTTGTTATTACAGAATCTTGATAGTGTAGCAGGGGATAGACCTATTTCATCTGCTATCTCACGCATTGTTTTATTTTGATGCATATGCTGATGCATAATTTTCTCTCGAATCATATCCTCTGACCCTACAGTAGGTTGTTTTACTGTATCTACAATATAACGCTCCTCTTGCTTCTCTTGCGTATCTATTGTTTTTTTCTTCACCATACTATCTATATTATTCATCAATTCTTGTGGTGGTAAGATAATGATTCCTAATTTTGAATAGTAATTCTTAAACCAATTACGTTCTCCTATCTTTGTTTCATCCAATTCCTCTGCATACGCCCAATGTGAAATTACATTTTCTTTTTCTAAATCATTTAAAACATTTTCTAGTTGTTCACGAATTCGAGTTGGGCGCCCCTTTGTAGTTGTAATACCCATTACAGATAGTAAACCTTTTTCTCCACCAATGGAGTATGGTCTTTTTAAAGTACTGTATTGTTGACGGATTCGCCACTGCCAGGATAAATAACGTATTAAACGTTTATGAAACTTGTGTCTATAGCTATTATACTCTAATGCTTTTTTCGATAATAAAGCAGTTGTGCTATTAGATCCATACAAATAGCCCGATAAAAAACTACCTGGTTTAATCTTACAGGATTCTATCCCCATATATTCATTAGTATTCTTATCTCTCCATAACACTACAGAGTCCAGTACGAATAGCCTTTTAATTACTTCACGTTTTACTTCAAATTTTTCCCCAGTTTCAGCTTGATCGTTCAATACTACAACTTCATTATCATCATTCAAATAAATAAAGATGCTTGCTAACGCTGCAATACGTTGCGCTACTTTTATCTTATCTTCTGCACGATAATACTCTACACCGTTTGCAGATGCTTTTGGCATATTACATAATTCCAACACATTTTCATAACTAAAATCTATGAATTCATCTGGAGATTTAGCTTGATTTAACCATTGTATTGTAATGGTATCCAAACAGTCTGCTGTAAGATCATCCATATTACTAATTACTCCATCAACCAATATAGACCATCTTTCTGCTTCGTTTGTATTCACTAATCTCAAATCCTCATCCTTATGTGAAGATAGTTGTGCAACTCCGCTTGAATTTTTTGTTTCTAATGGCAGTACCGGTTTTGCTACTGCTTCATCTTCCTCAAAATGATTTTTTGCTATTCCATCACGTAATTGATAGTACATTGCGTCATTGGTTACAGGATAGTAATCATCCGATATATCTTCTATATGTTCTGTTACCTGACTATCTTCAAAAATTGAAATTTGAGTTGGTTCAACTGCTTCAACTTTTTCTCCGAATTCTTGTTCAATGATCTTATCTAGTACATTTTGAATTTCAATTTTATATTTATTCAGATTGGCATAAATGTTTAATAACGATATTCCTTGCTCTTGTTTCTGACCTAACCAAGAAACAAGTGTCGAAAAGGAAGGGGACATATTAGCTGATGTTACTAATTTATCGTGATTCCCTTGTACTTCTTTATAATATTTATTCCATTTGGCCCATAACTGCTTGTTTTCTTCATAAATTGGAGCAGCAAGTAGGAGGGCATCACTAAACAATGCTAACACTTTCTCCATATTTAAATACCTCCTAACAATGTTAATTACAAATATAATTTGAATCTTAAAAATGTGAAACGCCATAGCTATATGATGGCTATATAACCTTTAAGCTGAAATATTGTCTGAATAATCTACATAATCGCTGTTTTTTTACACGTTTTACTGTGAATCATTTAAATTCTCTTTACTTGTCTTTAATTATATAAAACTGCTTCTATTTGTAAAATCATTACTTTACAATACAATTTCAATTTTTAAAAGTTTTTAATGCTCAAATTCAGTTACTATTACATTCTTAACATCTATATTTTTGATTCAAAAGTTGTAAACCCGAGTGGTAAATCTGTTGATATAAGTCCTTGGATATCGTATTCTTCAGTTTTTCATTCCCTAAATCTTCTTCATCAACAATAAAAGTTTTTGGGGCGACTCGATTTGTTAGCTTGATAATTATGGGGCTTTCCTCTAAAAGAACCACAGCAAAAAATAAAAGCGCTTGCATAATTAAAAATCCGAGTTATAATACTTGTATACAAGTATACTTGATTAACACGAGGTGAATTTATGACGAAATCAATGGAATTTCTTTATCCTGAAAAATGGCTTTCAAAAGCTTCTACAGGTGATCGTGTTGCGAGCGAACTGAGAATGCGCATTATTGCAGGTGAAATTGAAAGCGGTACCATCCTATCAGAAAATAAATTAGCTGCCGATTTTTCTGTAAGTCGGTCACCCGTTCGTGAAGCATTAAAAGTACTAGCTTCTGAAAATATTATTCGCTTAGAAAGAATGGGTGCAGTTGTCATTGGTTTAACCGAGAAAGAAATCGAAGAAATATATGATGTTCGTTTACTTATAGAGACGTTTATCTTTGAGCGACTTGTAAAGATGGACACAAATGATTTAGTAAGAGAACTAAATAAAATAATGGAAATGATGAAAATCGCCATTAAATACCATGATTCTGATGAGTTTTCTTATCAAGATCTCTTATTCCATGAAACGATTATTCGAACCATTGAGCATTCCTACATCCTGATGATTTGGAATAATTTAAAGCCTGTTATGGAAAGCTTAATCCTTTTATCAATGCGTACTCGTTTCAAGGAAAAGTACGAAGACTTTGAACGGGTTATTAAAAATCATGAGCTTTATATAAAAGCAATCGAATCAAAAGATCGAGCCCTCATGATTGAGGCCTTACATCAAAACTTTGATGATGTTCAAGGGAAAGTTGAAGATCTCTGGATGTCACAACAAATGTTATCTAAAGGAGTAGAGCAAGGACATGAGTAGCTATATGTTAGGTATAGATATCGGTACAACAAGTACGAAAGCAGTTTTATTTACTGAAAAAGGCGAAGTCATCCAAACCGAGAATATTGGTTATCCACTTCACACACCGGATATATCCACAGCGGAACAAGATCCAGAAGAGATTTTCCAAGCTGTTTTACAAGCAATATCAAATATAACGAAACAGCATTCAGATAAAAAACCATCGTTTATTTCATTTAGCAGTGCTATGCATAGTGTCATTGCTATGGATGAAAATGATCAGCCGCTGACACCTTGTATCACTTGGGCAGATAATCGTAGTGAGGCGTGGGCACATAAAATCAAAGATGAACTGAATGGCCATGAAGTTTATAGACGAACAGGAACACCTATTCACCCAATGTCACCATTAAGTAAAATTACATGGATTGTGAATGATCATCCGGAAATTGCTATTAGAACGAAAAAATATATTGGAATCAAAGAATATATCTTCAAACAATTCTTTAATCAATATGTTGTTGATCATTCCATCGCCTCGTGCATGGGTATGATGAACTTAAAAACGCTAGATTGGGATGAGGAGGCTTTAAAAATTGCTGGTATAACATCAGCTCAATTATCTGAACTCGTACCAACCACCCAAATATTCAGCAACTGCAATCCAGATTTAGCCCAAAAGATTGGTATCGATTCACAAACACCGTTTGTCATTGGTGCCAGTGATGGGGTGCTTTCTAATCTAGGTGTGAATGCAATTCGAAAAGGTGAGATTGCTGTCACAATTGGAACAAGTGGTGCTATTCGGACCATCATTGACAAGCCACAAACAGATAAAAAAGGAAGAATATTTTGTTATGCCTTAACTGAAAAGCATTGGGTAATTGGTGGACCTGTAAACAATGGAGGAATGGTCCTTCGTTGGATTCGTGATGAACTTGCTTCATCAGAAGTAGAAACTGCGAAAAGACTAGGAATTGATCCATACGATGTATTAACTAAAATAGCTGAACGTGTGAGACCTGGTGCAGACGGATTATTATTCCATCCATACCTCGCTGGTGAACGTGCACCATTATGGAATCCAGATGTACGTGGCTCCTTCTTCGGTTTAACGATGTCACATAAGAAGGAACATATGATTCGTGCTGCTTTAGAAGGCGTTATATATAATTTATACACTGTATTCTTAGCGTTAACCGAATGCATGGATGGTCCTGTAACCCGTATTCAAGCAACAGGCGGCTTCGCAAGGTCTGACGTTTGGCGACAGATGATGTCCGATATTTTCGCATCTGAAGTCGTTGTTCCAAAGAGCTATGAAAGCTCTTGTCTAGGTGCATGTATATTAGGTCTCTATGCCACAGGAAAAATTGATTCTTTTGAAATCGTTTCCGAAATGGTTGGGAGTACCTACAAACATACACCGAAAGAAGAAGCAACAAAAGAATACAGACAATTACTGCCGATATTTATTAACCTATCAAGGGCGCTAGAAGATGATTATACACGAATTGCAAATTATCAAAGAAATTTAATAAAGTAAAACTTTCATCAGTAATCCCCACGCCTCGCTTCTATTTAAATATCGAGGTGGGGGGCCTTACTGCCCACGAATAGCGGGATAAATACAAATACAGCTAAGATTAGGGGGGAACTACGATGCCATTAGTCATTGTAGCAATTGGGATTTTAGCATTACTTTTACTGATTATGCGCTTTAAATTAAATACCTTTATTTCATTAATCATTGTATCGGTCGGGGTTGCTTTAGCACTTGGAATGCCACCAGAAAAGATTTTTAAAACCATTGAAGCGGGATTAGGCGGAACACTTGGTCATTTAGCACTCGTTTTTGGACTTGGTGCGATGTTAGGTAAGTTGCTTTCAGATTCTGGGGGCGCACAACGCATTGCCATGACCCTTGTGAAAAAATTTGGTGAAAAGAACATTCAATGGGCTGTTGTGACTGCCTCATTTATTATCGGGATTGCATTATTTTTTGAAGTAGGATTAGTATTATTAATTCCAATTGTATTTGCGATTTCAAGAGAATTAAAAGTTTCTATCTTATATCTCGGTATTTCGATGGCAGCAGCTTTATCTGTAACACACGGATTTTTACCGCCACACCCAGGACCAACTGCTATCGCTGGTGAATTGCATGCAAACATCGGTGAAGTATTACTTTACGGTTTTATGATAGCGGTTCCAACGGTTGTGTTAGCTGGACCTGTATTTACTAAACTTGCAAAAAAACTAGTACCTGATGCGTTCACAAAAACCGGTAATATCAAATCTTTAGGTGAGCAGAAAGTATTTAAACTTGAAGAAACTCCTGGCTTTGGAATCAGTGTTTTTACCGCTTTACTGCCTGTTCTTTTAATGGCAGTCGCTACAATTATTACTTTGCTGCAAAAAACAATGGGATTCAAAGATAATAGTTTACTAGCAACGATTGAGTTTATTGGGAATGCGGATACTGCCATGTTGATATCCTTACTAGTTGCGATCTATACAATGGGATTGGCAAGAAATATTCCAATCAAAAACGTGATGGAATCTTGTACAACAGCGATCTCAAATATTGGGATGATGCTCTTAATTATTGGTGGAGGTGGCGCTTTCAAACAAGTATTAATTGATGGAGGCGTTGGTAACTATGTAGCCGAATTATTCAAAGGAACTTCATTATCACCGATCTTGCTCGCATGGATTATCGCTGCCATCTTACGTATTTCATTGGGGTCTGCTACGGTTGCTGCATTAACAACTGTCGGTTTAGTGATTCCGATGTTAGGTCAATCTGATGTTAACCTTGCTTTAGTTGTCCTTGCAACAGGGGCTGGTAGTTTAATTGCTTCACACGTGAACGATGCTGGTTTCTGGATGTTTAAAGAGTACTTTGGTTTAAGCATGAAAGAAACATTTGCAACATGGACTTTACTTGAGACTATCGTTTCTGTAGCCGGATTAGGGTTTACTTTATTATTAAGTTTATTTGTATAGATCTTTCTAAACAGTAAAAGGGATACGGAAGCTGTTTAATTTGATTTTCCGTAATTAACCAGTTATTTTTCATGATTGATTAATAAGGATGAAAATCTCTCTTTATTTTTTAACTTGATAGTGATGTGCCGTGTCCCTATAATCTTTCGCAAGAATACTGGCGGAGCCTATTGAAATGAAAAAGATTGATTATTTGATTAAAGTGTTATTTTAGGTATATATACTATAATACAGAGTAACATACATGGAAAGGAACGATGGAATATGGCAAAGTTACAAATTGGAGTTGTTGGTGTGGGCGTTATGGGAAAAAGTCTCGCACTTAACTTTGAGAGCAAAGGGTATTCTGTTGCCCTATATGATATTTCAAAGGAAAAAGTTGATGAAATCATTGAGGAAAACCGTGGTAAAAAATTAGTTGGTACTCATATAGTTGAAGAGTTTGTTAACTCACTTGAATCACCTAGAAAGATTTTATTAATGGTTAATGCAGGGGGAATTACAGATAAGGCGATTGATTCTCTAGTCCCTCACCTCGATAAAGGTGATATTTTAATTGACGGTGGTAATACATACTTTGTCGATACAATTCGCCGAAACAAACGTCTTGCCGAAGAAGGAATCAATTTCATCGGTGCAGGTGTGTCAGGCGGCGAAGAGGGTGCATTGAAGGGACCATCTATTATGCCAGGCGGACAGAAGGATGCATACGAAAAAGTAAAAGATATGCTTGAAAACATCTCTGCAAAAGTAAATAACGAGCCTTGCTGTTCTTATATCGGACCTAATGGGGCAGGTCACTATGTAAAGATGGTTCACAACGGTATTGAGTATGGAGATATGCAATTAATTTGTGAAGCATATTTCTTCTTGAAACAAACACTTGATTTGACTGCAGAAGAGTTCCATGAAATATTTGCTGAATGGAATAAAGGTGAACTGAACAGCTATCTAATTGAGATTACCGCCGATATCTTCAAGAAGAAAGATGAAGAAACTGGTAAGCCATTAGTGGATGTTATTCTTGATACTGCAGGACAAAAGGGTACAGGGAAATGGACAAGCCAAAGCGCACTTGATTTAGGTATCTCTCTGCCTATTATCACGGAATCTGTATTTGCACGTTGCATTTCTGCTTTAAAAGAAGAGCGTGTGAACGCAAGCAAAGTTTTATCTGGCCCTAAAGATAAAACAGCAATTGGAGTTGAAAAAGCTGAATTAATTGAAGCAGTGCGCCAAGCTTTATATATGAGTAAAATTTGTTCTTATGCACAAGGATTCACGCAATTGAAGGCAGCTTCTGAGGAATATGATTGGAACCTTGATTTTGGCAGCATTTCTATGCTTTGGAGAGGCGGATGTATTATCCGTGCTGCCTTTTTACAGAACATTAAAGAGGCTTATGAAACAAACACTGACCTACCGAACCTTTTACTTGATCCATACTTTAAAGAAATTGTAGAGTCATATCAAGGTGGATTACGCCAAATTATCTCAATGGCGGTACAACAGGGCATTCCGATACCTGCATTTTCAGCAGCAATTTCTTATTATGACAGCTATCGTACTGCCAAACTACCTGCAAACTTGTTACAAGCGCAGCGCGATTATTTTGGAGCGCATACGTATAAACGAGTAGATAAAGAAGGTACATTCCATACAAAATGGATATAAAATAAGAAATGGACTAAGATTAAATTCTTAGTCCATTTTTCATCCCACAATTCGCAGGCTATAAGACTCCCACTGATGGAAGTTTACTTTAAACGAATGACTGAATCAAAATGCGTTTATTTTTCCCATTTAGATGAAAAACCACACATAACCTTTAAGGTGAAATGTTATCTGAATAATCCGCACGATTGTTGGTTTTTACTCCTTTTATTTTGGATCAATTAAATCCTCTTTACTTGTCTTTAATTATATAAAACTGCTTCTATTTGTAAAATCACTTCTTTACAATACAATTTCAATTTTTAAAAGTAAGTTAGTTAAACAAACTGATTTTTTGCTTAACGCCTAGATAATTTGTTACTTTAAGTCAAAACTTAAATCCCCCAGCTGCTTCTTATTTAAAACTACATAGCCTTATCACGGCTATTATTTCTTACTTGAAACTATGTAGCCTTATCGCGGCTATTACTTCTTACTTGAAACTATATAAGCCTTATCACGGCTATAAGCTCTTATTTGAAACTATACATAGCCTTATCATGGCTATAAGCTCTTATTTGAAACTACATAGCCTTATCATGGCTATAAACTCTTATTTGAAACTGCATAGCCTTATCATGGCTATAAGCTCTTATTTGAAACTAGGTAGCTTTATCATGGCTATAAGCTCTTATTTGAAACTACATAGCCTTATCATGGCTATAAGCTCTTATTTGAAACTAGGTAGCTTTATCTTGGCTTTAAGCTCTTATTTGAAACTATATAGCTTTATCATGGCTATAAGCTCTTATTTGAAACTACATAGCCTTATCATGGCTATAAACTCTTATTTGAAACTGCATAGC